>NZ_JBFAYB010000057.1:0-56581 GCF_040681075.1 Streptomyces sp. NPDC051907
GTCGACGCGGGGGCGCGGCTGGGGGCTGGGGGCGGCTGCGGACGGCTCGGGGGCCGGCACGGCCTCCTCGCGCCGCCGGCTCGCGGGCTGCGGCGGGGCCGGCCCGGCGGGAGCGGGCGCCGGGGTCCGGGCAGCGGCGGCGGGCACATGACGCGACAGCCATAGCGCGTCCGCCAGCTCTTCGACGGTGGGCGTCAGCTCCGCCTCGCGCAGCCGGGTCACGAGAGCGGTCAGGGCCGGGTCCATCGCGGGTCACCGCTGCCGGGTGTCGAGGGGGCGCATCAGCAGCTCGGCGATCTCCTCTCGCCGCGCGGGCTCCTCGCGCACGGCGTGCTGGGTCAGGAAGATCGCGTTGAGCAGCTGGTCGGTGGGGCGGAGCTCGCCGTCGCCATCCTCCCGGGTGAACTGGCCGATCAGATCGAGGTTGCGCTCGTCGGAGCCGGCCCCGAAGTGCGCCTGCACCATGGCGGCGAGCCGCTCGTCGCGCGGCGGGTCGAGGTGCAGGTGGATGCAGCGGCGCAGCAGCGGGGCGGGGAAGTCCCGCTCGCCGTTGCTGGTCATCACCACGAAGGGGAAGGCGTGACAGCGCACCCGGCCGCCCCGCACAGGCACCCGGCGGCCGTCGTCGGTGAGGACCCGTACCTCGTCCTGGCCGGGCCGGTCGGCCGTGCGCTCCAGCTCGGGGAGGGCGAACTCCCCTTCCTCCACCACGTTCAGCAGGTCGTTCGGCAGATCGATGTCGCTCTTGTCGAGCTCGTCGATGAGCAGCACGCGGGGCTGCGCGGCGGGCAGCAGCGCGGTGCCCAGCGGGCCGAGCCTGATGTAGCGGCCGATGTCGTCGGAGCCGTGCTCGGCGAGCTGGGCGTCTTGGAGGCGGCCGATGGCGTCGTAGCTATAGAGCCCGTCTTTCAGCTCGGTGCGGCTGACGACGGGCCACTGCAGGACGCGGCCGAGGCCGAGTTCGTACGCGACGGAGTGGGCGAGCGTCGACTTGCCGGAGCCCGGCTCGCCGGTGACGAGGAGCGGGCGCCGCAGATAGAGGGCGGCGTTGATCAGCTCGAGGGCCTCGGCGTCCTGCGCGGGCGGGGCCTCGCCGCGCGCGCCGAGCCGGCGGGTGGAGGCGCTGTCGATGGGCGGGGCGGGGTCGGGCAGCGGCTCGCCGGAGAAGGCGCGCCAGGGGGGCGGCGGCGGAAGGCGGCGGATCCGGTCGGGATCCGGGGCGCCGACGCCGCGGTAGATCAGCCAGTCGTCCATAGCTCGCTCCTGGTCGGCGTTCGGCGGTGGGCGCGGTGGGTTCGGGGGCGGGCACCGTGAGTTCGGCGTCGGCGGGCGCTATAGGCGTTCATGGGGAGTCCACCGGCCCTGTGTCGTCGGCGGGCAGAGGGCGGCTCGGGTCGTCGTAGAGCATGGCCACGCCCTCCGCCCAGTGCTGGGTGTTCCTCGATCCGCTGATGTCGTCCCTGATGCGGCGCAGCCGGTCGGGCAGCTCGACGAGGCCCGAGCTCTGCGCGAGGAGCACGGCCGCGCCCTGGTGCATGTCCTCGCAGAACTCCGTGCAGCCTTGGTCGGGGTGGCCGTCGGTGTGCCATAGAGCGATGCCGTGTCCGGCCTGAAGCGCCATGCCGATGGCTCGCCGCCCCACTCCCCTGCCTGCGGGCCGGCACAGGACGGGGACCGCGGACGGCGGCATCTCCTCGAAGTGGCGGAGCCTTGGAACCTGTCGCTGCGGCGGCGTGCGGCAGGCCGTGAGCGCCGCCCCGGCGGCCAGCATCCCCTCCCAGCGGCGGAGCCAAACGGCGTCGGGCTCGCCTCGTCGTGCGAGGTCGCGCAGGACCACCATCCGCCGTACCCCGACGTACGCGGGATGGTGCAGCCGCGCCATCTCGGTGAGCTGCCACCGGTGTACGGCGGTGTCGAAGTGGTCGGCGGGCAGGGCGACTTCGAGCGGGGCGGGCGCGCCGGGCGAGTCGACGGAGGCGAACACCTCGTCCAGCGGCCCGCGCAGCGTCCGCACGAGCTGCTCGGGCGGGACGCCTTCGCCGGTCTGCTCCTCGTGCAGGGGCTCGTTGACGTCATGGCCGTCGTCTACCCGGATGCGCCAGTAGAAGCGGGCGGGCCGGGCGTCGCAGACCGGCTCCAGCTCGACGATGACGACGGCCGCCCCGTCGCCTGGGCGCGGGTAGCCGACGACGACGCGGTCCTGGCCGTCGGGCGTGCGCTGGTGGACGAGGGCGGGCGGCAGCGTCGCCTGGGTGACGACGGTGTGCACGATCCGGGGTACGTCCTGGAGCCGCCGGGTCACCCAGTCGGCGAGGGGCGAGGCGTCGGCGCCGCGGCTGCGCTCGTACTCGACGACCAGCTGGAGGTAGTGCAGAGCGGCTATAGCGGCCACGGGCTGACCGGCTTCGTACAGCAGGCCGTGCCCGTCGCGCCAGATACGCGGCAGCAGCTGGCCGGGCGGCGGGGCGACGCCGCCGCGGGCCTTCTTGGCGAGCTCGGCGACGGGGCGGATTCCGGCGGGCGGCTGCACGGCGGCGAGCAGGCTGAGCGCCTCGCGCCGGTCCACCGGGCTCCACTGGTCGCCGCCGGTGTGCAGTCCCGCGCCGGGGAGGCGGTTCTGGCGCTCGATCCAGTTGTGCCCGGTGATCTTCGGCGATGTGCCGTGCCAGCGGTCGTGGGCCGCCATGACGAGCTGGTAGGCGGGGCCGAAGCGCCGTAGGGCGGTGGCCGCTATGGCCATCCCGCCGTCCCGGCCGGCGCGGCGGGACTTGAGGATCCCGACGACGGCCCCGGTGTGGGCGTCGACCACCGGGGAGCCGGAGCCGCCCTTGGGGAACTCGGTCTCCGGGCGAAAACGCAGCCCATAGTCGTCGTCGAAGCCGTTGATCCTGGCGGCGGCCCTCCAGCGCACGGCGCCGCGTGCGCCGCCCTCCTCCGGGGTCTGGGGGCGGTAGCCCTGGACGACTCCGCGGCCCCCGGGGTAGTCGGTGCGGTCGGTGAGCCATACGCACTCGTGCTCGACGTCGGCGTCCAGCAGCCGCACCAGGGCGAGGTCCTGCTCGACGGGGACCCGCTGCTCGGCGCGCGGCTCGCCGTCGAGGAGCCAGCAGGACAGCTGGGCGTCGAGGGGCTCGCCGCCGTTGACCTCGCTGCCGCGGAGGCTGAAGATCCGCGCCGGGTCGGCCTTGAGGTGGGGCGCGAGCACGTGTGCGCAGGTGAGCGCCCAGCCGGGTGCGACGAAGAAGCCGGTGCCCCACATGGGGGCGGTGGGCGCGGCCTCCTGGGCGGGTCGGAAGTGGACGGTGGCGGCGCGGGCGAGGGCGTCGATGAAGGAGTCGGACTCGCTCATGCGGTACGGCAGTCCGGGAGCGTTGTACGCGCGTCGGGGAGGGCCGTACGGGAGTCGGGGCGAGCCATAGGCGAGTCGGAGCCGCGAGCGGCGCCTCGACTCGGGTCCTGGCCTGGGTCCGGCCCCGCCGCCTGTCCTGCGTCCTGGTCCTTGAGGCGCCAGGTGAGGGTGACCTGGACGGACGCCTTGGCCTCCCCCGAGGCGAGCACGGCGAGCGCGGCGCCCGACTTGGCGGTGAGCTCCACGCCGAAGGTGACGCTGGCCTCGTCGGGCTTGGCGGCGGCAGCGGCGTCCAGCACGGAGGCGCCGACCCCGGCGATCAGCTCCTCCAGCTGCTGGACTCGGGCGGTGGCGTTCTCTATGAAGCCGACGTCCTCGTCGTCCTCGCCGTATCCGCCGCCCCCGGCGGACAGGCGGGCGTGCACGACGGCGCCGCCGGGTAACTCGATCTGCTGGACGCGTCCGTTCACGGTTCCCCCGTTCTCCACGACCAACTCTGTGGGAATGGCGACGAGGTTACTGGCCTGCACGGTTGCAAGGGAGGCCCCGAAGTCGCCGTAATCTGAAGAGGTCATCCCGTTCGTATCAGGAGCATGTCTTGTACTTCACCGATCGCGGCATCGAGGAGCTGGAGAAGCGGCGCGGCGAGGAGGAGGTCACCTTCGAGTGGCTCGCCGAGCAGCTGCGCACGTTCGTCGACCTCAACCCGGACTTCGAGGTCCCCGTCGAGCGCCTGGCCACCTGGCTGGCCCGGCTGGACGACGAGGACGACGAGGAGTGACCCCGGCGGCGGGCTGGGATGGGGGGCGCTCCCGGGGTCGGCCCAGGGGTCGGTCCGGGGAGCGGCCCAGGGGTCGATCCGGAGGTCGGTCCAAGGGCCGGTCCGCTACCCCAGCGCTCCCCGCAGCCGCTCGTACGCCAGCCCCACCACGCCGTCCACGACGAGAACCGTCCCCGCCACGACCCACCCCGCGCCCCGCGTGCGCAGTCCCCACACCGCCATAGGCACTCCCACGGCCACCTGCGCCGCGCCCCAGATCCTCGCCTTCCGTCCGCGCAGCCAGGGCCCCAGCGGGCCCTCCTCGACGACGTCCAGCTCGGCCCGTACGGCATCGCGCCAGCCGGACCACTCCACCGCCTCCGCGCCCTGAGCGCGGGCGACCGATCGCAGCCGGTCCGCGGGCTCGCCCGGCGAGAGGCCCACCGGGAGCACGAGACCGGCCCGCGCGAGGACCGCGATCACCGCCAGCAGCCGCGCTCGCCCGTCCGCCTCCGGATCCGGCCGGGTCAGCGGCTCCAGCGCCTGGAGGTCGAGTACCGGGTCCAGCCCCAGCCGCGCCGCGAACGTCCGCATCGCCTCGTCCTCGCCCACCGGCGTCCCGTCGGCCAGCCAGACGTACCCCACGGTCCTGCGGAACCCCGAGGCCAGGGTGAACCCCGCCCGGTCCGCGTCCCACCACAGCGCCAGCACCGGCCAGTGCGTGCCGACCGCGAGCGCCGTCGCCCATCCCGCGAGCACGCGGTCGATCGGCTCTCCGCCGTCCAGCCATGGCTTGCCCTCCGGGACGAGCACGCTCCACTCGGCGCCGGCCGGAGCGAGGAGCAGCTGTTCCCGCAGCAGATGGGCCGGGGCGCGTACTGCTTCGCTCTCGGCCCGGCACAGCACCAGGGCCCCCACGGATGTCGCGTTCATGCCCCATACGCTAGGGCAGTTTGCCCGACTACGGCCTGACATGCACCGCCGCGACGAACGATCGGGCTTTGCTCGTCGGAGGCTCGACAGAGACGCGGCGGCAGCCCAGCGGCGACTCCACAGCGGCTCGACAGCGGCTCGGCGACGCCTATGGAGGCTCGACTGGGCGCTTGACGCTTGACATCGGACAACCGCGATATATCGTGTTATCCATAGGACGCGATATGTTGCGTCGTAGCAGGCCTAGGGAGGGTCAGCCCCATGACAGAGCCGACGTGGCATGTCTCCGAGCCCACAAAGCTCACCTTCGACGAGCCCGTGAGCGCGCTGCACGTACGCATCGTCAACGGAACGGTGAACGTCGTGGGCACGGACGAAGGTTCCGCCCGCCTGGAGATCTCGGAGATCGAGGGCCCTCCGCTGGTCGTGACGAGGGAGGGCTCCACGCTCACCGTCGCCTATGAGGACCTGCCCTGGAAGGGCTTCCTCAAGTGGCTCGACCGCAAGGGCTGGCGCCGCAGCGCCGTCGTGTCCCTCGCGGTGCCGACCGGCTCGACCGTCGAGGTGGGCGTCGTCGGCGCGGCGGCCTTCGTCTCCGGCATCCAGGGCTCCACCGCCGTACGCGGCGTCAGCGGCGACACCACGCTCGTCGGCGTCGCGGGCGAGGTCCGCGCGGACACCGTATCGGGCAGCCTGGAGGCCCAGTCGGTCACCGGCGACCTGCGCTACAACTCCGTGTCGGGCGATCTGACCGTGATCGACGGCGCGGGCTCGTCCGTACGGGCCGAGTCCGTCAGCGGCGACATCGTCATCGACCTCCAGCAGGCCGGGAAGCCCACCGACATCCGGCTGACGACGATCTCCGGCGAGGTGGCCATCCGGCTGCCGCACCCCGCCGACGCGCAAGTCGAGGCCAACACCGCGAGCGGCTCGGTCTCCAACGCCTTCGACGACCTGCGGGTCAGCGGCCAGTGGGGCGCGAAGAAGATCACCGGCACACTGGGCGCGGGCACGGGCACGCTCAAGGCCACGACGGTGTCCGGCTCCATCGCGCTGCTGCGCCGGCCGCCCTCGGAGGACGGACCGCACGACGACGCTCCCACCGGAAAGGTGCTCTGACATGCCGCCCGTCTTCGCCCACGGCCGACTGCGCCTCTATCTGCTCAAGCTCCTGGACGAGGCGCCACGCCACGGCTACGAGGTGATCCGTCTGCTCGAGGAGCGCTTCCAGGGGCTGTACGCGCCCTCGGCGGGCACGGTGTACCCGCGCCTGGCCAAGCTGGAGGCCGAGGGCCTGGTCACGCATGCGACCGAGGGCGGCCGCAAGGTCTACTCGATCACCGACGCGGGCCGCGCGGAGCTCGCTGGACGCAGCGGCGAACTGGCCGACCTCGAACTGGAGATCCGCGAGTCGGTCTCCGAGCTGGCCGCGGAGATCCGCGACGACGTACGGGGGGCGGCGGGCAAGCTGCGCAGCGAGATGCGCGCGGCGGCGAGCGAGACGCGCCGTGCGTCGGCCCCGTCGGGCGACTGGGAGGGCGCGTTCGGGGACAAGGAGGCATGGCGGGAGGCGAAGGAGGAGCTGCGCAAGGCCAAGCAGGAGTGGCAGGAGCAGGCTCGCCGCGCGAAGGACGAGTCCCGCCGGGCGCGCGAGGACGCACAGCAGGCGCGCCGCCAGGCCAAGGAGGCCCAGGAGACGGCGCGCCGGGAGATGCAGCGCATCGCCAAGCAGGTGCAGGAGCAGGTGCAGGACCACTTCGTACGCGGCGACTGGCCGACCGGAGTGCAGAAGGGCCTGTCGGAGCTCAGCACCCAACTGGGCGGCCTGGCCCGCAGCGGCGGCTGGCCAACTGGCGGCTGGTCCTCGGCGCCGCAGGAGCCGGCGCCGCAGGATCCGGCGCCGCAGGATCCGACGCCCGCCTCCGACGACCCGGCGCGCGACCTGGACAGGCTGCTGGACCGCTTCCGCGACGACATCCGCGACGCGGCGAGGGACAACGGCGTCACCGAGGCCCAACTCACCGAGGCCCGCCACCACCTCTCGACAGCGGCGGCCCATCTGGCAGCACTGCTGAGGCCCCCAAAGGCGTGAGCCGCCAAGCGCCCCGGCGGGGGCGACACCAACCCCCGCCGGGGCATGGGCGTTTCTGTGGCCGACCCGGGGGACGCGCGAGCGGCTAGGGCCAGCCAGGTGCGGCGTACGGGCGTCTAGCCCGACGCCAAGACGTAAGGGGGCGCACCGAACCCCCGGCCCCGTACACCCCGACCCAGGCGACCCGAGCCACCAAACTGCCAGCCCACCCGGCACACCCGCGCGACTCCCCCGAAGGGAACTGGGCCTTTCCCCCGCGCCGCGAAGCCGGCGCCCCTGCCGGAGCAGGCGCTCGGACCAACACCCAAGCCGAGTACTGCGCGGCCTCGCCTCCAGTAGCCAGCCCCCTGCGCGGACACCCGCCCCGGCCCCCGAACGGTGCTCAGGCCAACACCCAAACGGAGCCCCCCGCACCGGCACGCCGCACCCCCGCGCCGCGAAGCTGGTGCCCCACGCCGGGACCAGGCGCTGCGCAATGCCCCCCTCAGTGCCGGACCAACACCCAAGCCGAATGCTGCGCAGCCTCACATCCGGTGGCCAGCCCCCTGCGCGGACACCCGCCCCGGCCCCCGAAGGGTGCTCAGGCCAACACCCAAACGGAGTCCCCCGCACCCCCGCACCGCGAAGCCGGCGCCCACGCCCGAGGGCCCCCGCCAAGCACCCCGAGTCCCCCGCACCAGCAAGCCGCCGCACGCCTCGCACCGCGTCCCTCCCGCCGAACGCGGGTACCGCGCCGCGAAACTGGCGCCCCACCCCCGGGGCACCAGCCCCGGCAACCCCCGCCCCCCGGAGGGGGCCTGGGGGCGGAGCCCACAGTTCAGGGGAGGGGCGGGGTGGGGGAGATCACCCCCCACCACTAACCCGCTCTCTCCTCCCCACCCCCAAACACCACCCTCTCCACCGCCCCATACGTCACCCCGTGCTCCTCCAGCACATCCGCCACCACTCCCGGGCACGCCGTCAGCGCCAGCAGAAAGTGCTCCACGCCGACCAGCCTGTCCCCCCGCCCCACCGCGATCCGCAGCGACTTCTCCAGCACGTTCTTCGCCGTCGGCGTGAACCCCCGGTGCCCGGGCCACCACCGTCGCGGCCTCCCCGCCCCCTGCAGCGCTCCCCGCCCGTGCGCGTCCTCCACGCGGGAGACGATCTCCGTCACGTCGATGCCGAGACCGGCCAGCGCCTGCTCGTCCGCCCGTGAGAGACCGCCGCGCCGGCGCGCGTCGTCGAGGGCGGTCTCCAGCGACTCCCGCCGGTCCGCCACCCCCAGCGCCGCGAACGCGAACGACACCCGCGTCCCCGTCTGGTCGAGCATCGCCAGCAGCACATGCTCCTCGGTGATCGAATCCGCGCCCTTGCGCTCGGAGTGCTCTACCGCGCCCGTGACCACGTCCCGGGCGTCCTTGGTGAACCGTTCGAACATCACTGCCTCCCGTGCTTCTTGTGCACGGCCTGCCGGCTGACGCCCAGCTCGGCCGCGATCTCCTGCCACGACCAGCCCTGGTTCCGGGCGCTGCGCACCTGCACGGCCTCAAGCTGCTCCAACAGCCGCCGCAGCGCGGCGACGGCACGCAGCCCCACCCGGGGGTCGCGGTCGCCCGCCCGCTCGGCGAGATCGGTTGCTTCGGTCATGCATGTCAACCTACATTGACAGTTATCCACAGTCAACCCTGGTTGACACTCACAGGCGTACCGTGAATCCCGTGATCGATTTCCACGCTTCCGCACCCGTGACCGGCAGCCTCGACGTCAAGTGGCATGCCGGCTGGCCCTCTCCCAAGCACGACCCCGCCCCGGAGATCCAGGTCCATGCGTACAACGAGCACACGCTGATCCTCCGGCAGAACAAGTCGGTGCACTTCGAAGCGCCGTTCCTCTTCCTGCTGTTCGGGAACGAACGGGCGCTCCTGCTGGACACCGGCGCCACAGCCGACCCCGCGCACCTCCCGCTGCGCACGACCGTCGACGCCCTGATCGTGCGCTGGCTCGCCGAGCACCCCCGCGCGGAGTACGGACTGACCGTGGCCCACACCCACGGCCACGGCGATCACATCGCGGGCGACGCCCAGTTCGCGGACCGGCCGCACACCCAGCTCGTCGGGCCCTCGCTCGCGGAGGTGACCGACTTCTACGGGCTGGCCGACTGGCCGGAGGGCCGCGCCGAGCTCGACCTCGGCGGGCGGGTGGTCGACGTGCTCCCCGGCCCGGGCCACCAGGACGCCGCGGTCGTCTTCTACGACCGGCACACCGGTCTGCTGCTGACCGGCGACTCCCTCTACCCCGGCCGACTCTATGTGACGGACGCCGCCGCCTTCACCGCCACCGTCGACCGGCTGCTCGCCTTCTGCGCGAGCACCCCGGTGACGCACATCCTCGGCTGCCATATCGAGATGACGACCACCCGGGACGTGGACTATCCCCGGGGGACCACCCACCAGCCGGACGAGCCGCCGCTCCAGCTGACGACCGGGCATCTGCGCAGACTGCGCAGCGCCCTCGCCGTCCACGAGGGCCCGTGCGGCGACTTCATCGTGGTGTACGAGGAGTGACCGTGACCGTGACCCACGCCCCCGGCCAGGCGTGCACCCGCACCTCGCCGGCCCTGCCCGCCGCAACGGCGCCCGTGCTCGTCCAGGCCGGGCCGTCTACCGCGATACGCCAGCCGGCCGGACTCGGCGGCAGCGAGATCTCCGTCGCCCCCGGCCGCACGGACGCCCGGTACCGCAGGCGGTACGCCCCGCTGCCCGGGTCGTACGCGTCGATATCCACCCGGCCCGCCACCGCGCGGGCGTACGGCGCGGCGGTCTGCTCCTTGTTCGTGCGGAACGACCCCTGCTCGTCGACCGCGCAGTAGCCGCCGCCGTAGCACCACACATAGCCCGCCCAGCCGGAGCTGTAGCGATTCAGGGAGGTGAGCGCCTCACGGTAGAACCGGGACATGTTCGGAAGGGAGTTGTTCAGGGGACCCCACTCCCCCACCACGATCGGGATCCGCTGCTCCTTGGGGTAGGCGGTGACCGCCGCCTCGTACGACTCGATCCAGCCCGCCGAGGGGTCGTAGTCCGCGCCCGCCTCCATCGCCGCGTTGTAGAAGTGGGGGGCGTAGACGACCTTGGGGTCCTCGATCCGCCCGAGGCCCGTGGGCACGCCCTCGCCGACGATCGGGGTCGGCTCGACGAAGAGCCAGGCGTCGTCGTCGACCGTGCGGACCGCGTCCGCGAGCCGGTTGTACATCGCGGTGAGCTGCTCGGCTTCGATCCGCCGGGCCGCTGTCGGCAGATCCTCGCCCTCTCGCATCTCGCCCATCGGCTCGTTGATCAGGTCGTAGCCGAGGACGGCCGGATGGTCCTTGACGTGGTCGGCGAGGACCCGCCACATCCGCGCCTGGGCGCGCCGTAGGTCGGCGTCCCCGTAGAGGTGGGTGAAGGCGCGCTGCACGGCGGGTTCGAAGTACTCCGCGAACCAGTCGTCGGGGTGCGGGGTGAAGGGCAGCCCGTCCGTCCTGGTCGCCCACTCGGGAATGCCCCGGTGGTCGAACGCCGGACCGAACACGTCCTGGTGGGCGTCGATCAGCACCTGGACGCGGTGCTTGTCGGCCCAGTCCAGGATCCGATCGATCTTGCGGAGGTACGCGGCGCTGTACTGCCCCCGGCGGGGTTCGAGGTCGTCCCAGAAGACGAGCAGCCGGGCGAGGTTGAAGCCCTTGGCCCGCAGGTCGCGGAAGTGCTTCTCGGTGATGGCGGACAGGGCCGCTTCGCCGCGGTGGGTCTTGTCCTCGACGTTCCAGCCGCGCAGCGTGAGGACGCGCCCCCGGTCGTCGGTCAGAGGAGGGATGCCATCCGCGGCACCGCCCCCGCCCCCGTCCGCGGCGGCGGCAGCAACGGAAGACGGCAAGGCGGGAGACGGACCAGCAGAGAGAGGAGAAGAGCGGGGAGAAGAGGGAGGAGACGCGTGGGCGGCAGGGGCGAGCGCCCCCGCCGCCAGCAGGAGGAAGCAGCCGACCAGAGTCCGGATCGTTCGGCGCGTACGCATGGGGCGGATCCCATCAGTACACCTGACGGTCCATCAAGAGGGCGTCAGCACGATCTTCCCGAAGAGGTCGCCCGCCGCCATCTTCTCGAAGCCCTCCCGGGCCCGGTCCAGCGGCAGGACCTCGTCGATCACCGGGCGGACGCCCGTGGCAGCGCAGAAGGAGAGGAGGTCTTCCAGTTCGTCCTTGGTGCCCATCGTGGAGCCGACGACCTTGAGCTCCAGGAAGAAGATCCGGGTCAGCTCGGCGTGCGAGGGGCGGTCGCCGCTGGTCGCGCCCGAGATCACCAGGGAGCCGCCGGGGCGCAGCGACTTGACCGAGTGCGACCAGGTCGCCGCGCCGACCGTCTCGATGACGGCGTCCACCCGCTGGGGCAGCCGCGCGCCCGGCTCGTACGCCTCTTCCGCGCCCAGCTCGACGGCCCGCTTCCGCTTGGCCTCGTCGCGGCTGGTGGCGTACACGCGCAGCCCGGCCGCCTTCCCGAGGACGATCGCGGCGGTCGCGACGCCGCCGCCCGCGCCCTGGACGAGGACCGAGTCGCCGGGGCGCACCCCGGCGTTGGTGAAGAGCATCCGGTAGGCGGTCAGCCAGGCCGTCGGCAGGCAGGCGGCCTGCTCGAAGGTGAGCTCGGCCGGCTTGGGCAGCACGTTCCAGGCGGGGACGGCGACGCGCTCGGCGAAGGTGCCCTGGTAGCGCTCGGTGAGGATGGAGCGGGGCTCGTTCGGGCCGACGCCGTGGCCGCTCTGGCCGATGACGGAGTGGATCACCACTTCGTTGCCGTCCTCGTCGACGCCTGCGGCGTCGCAGCCGAGGATCATCGGCAGCTTGTCCTCGGCGAGGCCGACGCCTCGCAGCGACCAGAGGTCGTGGTGGTTGAGGGAGGCGGCCTTGACGGTGACCGTGGTCCAGCCGGGGCGGACCTCGGGCTCTGGGCGATCGCCCAGCACAAGGCCGTCGAGGGGGGCTTCGCGGTCGATGCGGGCGGCGTAGGCGGCGAACATGACCTTGAGAGTAGGGCGGGCCGGCGCCCGGCGGAACCGGGGACCGGTGTGACGCGCGCCCCGTTTTTCCGCGCCCGGGCGCCAGGCCCCCGAAAGCGCCGCATCAGCGGGAGCATCGGTGCGAACGGCAGCGGAGGCATCAGCGGAGGCAACAGCCGAAGCACCGACGGAAACAGCAGGGGAGCAACAGCGGAGGCATCGACGGGAACAGCGGCGGAGCGACGCACGGCGACGGGAACGGGAACGGGCCGTGTCCCGCCCGTCGAGGGGTGGGACACGGCCCGTCGCCGTGCATGAGCCGAAGGCCCGCGTCGCGTCAGGTCAGCGACGCGCGACGCCTTCCGCGCGTGCTGCCGCCGCGACCGCCGCCGTGACCGCCGGGGCGACCCGCTCGTCGAACGGGGACGGGATCACGTAGTCGGCCGCCAGCTCGTCGCCCACGACGTCCGCCAGCGCGTTCGCCGCGGCGATCTTCATGCCCTCGGTGATGCGGGAGGCCCGCACCTGGAGAGCGCCCGCGAAGATGCCGGGGAAGGCCAGGACGTTGTTGATCTGGTTGGGGTAGTCGCTGCGGCCCGTGGCCACGACCGCCGCGTACTTGTGGGCGACGTCGGGGTGGACCTCGGGGTTCGGGTTGGCCATGGCGAAGACGAACGCGCCCTTGGCCATCGACGCGACGGCCTTCTCCGGCACCGTGCCGCCGGAGACGCCGATGAAGACGTCCGCGCCGGCCAGCGCCGTCTCCAGCGAGCCGGAGAGCCCCGCCCGGTTGGTGAGCTCGGCGAGCTCGCGCTTGACCGGGGTGAGGTCCTCGCGGTCCTGGCTGACAATGCCCTTGCGGTCGGCCACGGTCACATCGCCGACGCCTGCCTCCAGCAGGAACTTCGCGATGGCCACGCCGGCCGCGCCCGCGCCCGAGATCACGGCGCGCAGCTCTCCGAGGGGGCGCTCGGTCAGCTTCGCGGCGTTGCGCAGCGCGGCGAGCGTCACGATCGCCGTGCCGTGCTGGTCGTCGTGGAAGACCGGGATGTCGAGCCGCTCCTGGAGCCTGCGCTCGATCTCGAAGCAGCGCGGCGCCGAGATGTCCTCGAGGTTCACTCCGCCGAAGGACGGCGCGAGCCGGACGACCGTCTCGATGATCTCGTCGGTGTCCTTGGTGGCGAGGGCGATCGGGACCGCGTCCACGCCGCCGAACTGCTTGAAGAGGATGGCCTTCCCCTCCATGACCGGAAGCGACGCCTCCGGTCCGATGTCGCCGAGACCGAGCACGGCGGTCCCGTCCGTCACGACGGCGACGACCTGCGACTTCCACGTGTACTCGTGGACGAGCTCAGGCTGCTCGGCGATGGCGGTGCACACCTTGGCGACACCGGGTGTGTACGCGAGGGACAGGTCGTCCTTGTCGCGCACCGGCACAGTGGCCTGGACGGCCATCTTGCCGCCGCGATGCAGCGCGAAGGCCGGATCGAAGGCCGGATCCAAGGGCTCTCCGGCGTCTCCGGGAGCACTCTCCGTAGTGCTGTCGCTGCGAGGATTGACGATCTCCGCTGCCATTTGGTTGACCCCTTAAGTCTTCATCAGTTGAGGGTGGCCACTCCTGGTTGAGGAGGGGTGGGCGGGCACCGCGTCCGTTCCCTGTCCTGGCGGATGGCCCGCCGGACAGGGGGAGGTACGTACGCGCGGGCGCGCCGCACACGCGCCCTGAGCCCCGGATGAGGGGTGTAAACGTCCTTCTTACCTGACCGACCGGGCCGTCGACGAGTCGGTATCCGTTCGGCCGAGCGAGTCATCTACTCGACCGTGCGACTCATCGGAGGAAAACCGGACAACCCTACTAAGAGTGGTGAGACCACACCACACTGTAAGACGGGCAGGAGATTCTCCGGCCGGAGGAAGGCATTCCAGTGAAAGGTCCGGCCTTGATGTACCGGCCCGCTGGGCTTCGGGGGTGACCCGTTATCCGATTTTGACATGGCAAGCCCCCTGAATGGGCTAGTCCGAATGGCAAGATGCCGAAAACACACAAGGTCGCGACACTCGAAGATGAGTACACGACCCGCTGGTAGCTCCCTCACCCGCCGGAGGACCCCGATCATGACCGCACGCACCACCCGTCGTACGACCGCTGCCAGGTCCCGAATCGCCGCGGTCGGCGCGATCGCGGTCGCCGGCGCCCTGACGCTCACCGCCTGTGGCGACCAGACGAACTCGGGATCGGGCAGCACCAAGGAGAGCGACGGCGCGAGCGCCTCCGCCCTCTTCGCCAAGCTCCCCAAGAAGTACCAGGACTCCAAGGTCATCAAGGTCGGCACGGACGCCGCCTACGCCCCGATGGAGTACGAGGAGGGCGGCAAGATCGTCGGTATCGACCCCGACATCGCCGCGGCCCTCGGCAAGGAGCTCGGCGTCACGTTCGAGTTCACCTCCGGCACCTTCGACGGCCTGATCTCGTCGCTGAACACCGGCCGCCAGGACCTCGTCATGTCGGCCATGAGCGACACCAAGGCCCGTCAGGAGGGCCTGGACGACAAGGGCAAGAAGACCGGCAAGGGCGTCGACTTCGTCGACTACTTCACCTCCGGCGTCTCGCTCCTCGTCAAGAAGGGCAACCCGGACAACATCCAGAACCTCGACGACCTGTGCGGCAAGAAGGTCGCCGTGCAGCGCGGCACCATCTACGAGGACACGTTCAAGGCCCAGGCCGCCAAGTGCGAGAAGGACGGCAAGGGCAAGCTCACCATCGAGGCGTTCGACACCGACGCCGAGGCGCAGACGCGTGTGAAGTCCGGCGGCGCCGTCGCCGACCTCAACGACTACCCCGTCGCCGCGCACATCGCTAAGACCGCGGGCGGCGGCGACGACTTCGAGGTCGCGGGCGGCCAGACGGACGCCGGTCCGTTCGGCATCGCGGTCGACAAGGAGAACACGCAGCTGCGTGACGCGATCAAGGAAGCCCTGAACGCGATCATCAAGAACGGCGAGTACGAGAAGGTCCTCGAGAAGTGGGACGTCAAGAACAGCGCCGTCACCGAGGCGACCATCAACGCCGGCAAGTAAGCACTGGCGTTCCGCCTCTCGCGTTTCACTGAAGGGCAGTCACTGTGACTGACAAGTTCGACAAGCCGCCGGCCGACGAGCCACCGAAGGACACGGCGGTCAGCAAGGTGGGGACCACCGTCCCCCCTGAGAAGATCAAGGCCATTCCGGTACGGCACTGGGGCCGCTGGGTCTCCGGCGTCGTCGTGGTGGCCCTGCTGGGCATGCTGGTTTACTCGTTCTCACAGGGCGATGTGAACTGGGACACGGTCGGGGACTTCGTCTTCGACGACCGGATCCTGGCCGGCATGGGCCGCACGGTGTTGATCAGCGTGCTCTCCATGCTCATCGGCCTGGTCCTGGGCATCATCTTCGCGGTCATGCGACTGTCGAAGAACCCAGTGACCGGTGCGGTGTCGTGGCTGTACATCTGGTTCTTCCGCGGCACGCCGGTGTACGTCCAGCTGCTGCTCTGGTTCAACCTCGCGCTGATCTTCCCCGTCCTGAACCTCGGGTTCTACAAGGACGAGATGGTCGACGTGATGACCCCGTTCATGGTGGCCCTGCTGGGTCTGGGCCTGAACGAGGGCGCGTACATGGCCGAGATCGTGCGTGCGGGCATCCAGTCCGTCGACGAGGGCCAGACCGAGGCGTCGCACGCGCTGGGCATGTCGAACGGCAAGACGATGCGCCGGGTGGTGCTGCCGCAGGCGATGCGGGTGATCGTGCCGCCGACCGGCAACGAGTTCATCAACCTCCTCAAGACGTCTTCGCTGGTCTCGGCCGTGCAGTACGTCGATCTGCTGCGCGCCGCGACGAACATCGGATCCACGTCGTTCGCGGTGATGGAGATGCTGCTGGTGGCGTCGATCTGGTACCTCGCGCTGACCAGTGTGTTCAGCGTGGGCCAGTACTACGTTGAGAGGTACTACGCACGCGGGTCGCTGCGGTCGCTGCCGCCCACCCCGTGGCAGAAGGTCAAGGCGAACATGCTGTCCCTGGGCAGCGCGAGGGGGTCGGCGTCATGACCGCGATGGTGAAGGCCGAGGGCGTCCACAAGTCCTACGGCTCCGCGCACATCCTCAAGGGCATCGACCTCGAGGTCGCTCCCCGTGAGGTGTTCTGCCTGGTCGGCCCGTCCGGGTCGGGCAAGTCGACGTTCCTTCGGTGCATCAACCACCTGGAGCAGATCAACGCCGGCCGGCTCTCGGTGGACGGCCAGCTGGTCGGCTACCGGCAGAAGGGCGACAAGCTCTACGAGCTCAAGGACAGCGAGGTCGCGGCCCAGCGCCGGGACATCGGCATGGTGTTCCAGCGGTTCAACCTGTTCCCGCACATGACCGCGCTGGCCAACGTCATGGAGGCCCCGATCCAGGTCAAGGGCGAGTCCAAGGCGGTCGCCCGCGAGCGTGCGGAGCGGCTGCTGGACCGGGTCGGGCTGGGCGACAAGGCCAAGAACTACCCCTCGCAGCTCTCCGGCGGACAGCAGCAGCGGGTGGCCATCGCCCGGGCGCTGGCCATGGAGCCCAAGCTGATGCTCTTCGACGAGCCGACCTCCGCGCTCGACCCCGAGCTCGTCGGCGACGTGCTGGACGTCATGCGGGGCCTGGCCGAGGACGGTATGACGATGATCGTCGTCACCCATGAGATGGGCTTCGCCCGCGAGGTCGGCGACTCCCTCGTCTTCATGGACGAAGGCGTCGTCGTCGAGTCCGGCCACCCGCGGGACGTTCTCACCAACCCGCAGCACGACCGGACCAAGGCGTTCCTCTCCAAGGTCCTCTGACCTTCGAGCGGAACACCGCGGCGCCGCGCACCACAGCGGCCCGGGGACGCAACGCCACAGGGCGGCACGGACACAACGTCCGTGCCGCCCTGTCGTTCTTGTGCCTGCGGCCGCCGGCTACTTCAGGGCGAGGAGCAGCGAGTCGGAGGGCGAGGACCACACCGCCCTGGCCTCCCCGAAGCCGGCCGCCCGCAGGGTCTCGGCGTGCCAGCGCACCGAGGGCGTGTCGCCGTCGGCGTGCTCGCCGTAGATCTCGTACCGCTGAGCGGTCGGCCCGGCCAGGACCGGGTCTGCGGCGGCCAGCGCCCACCATTCGGCCCAGTCGAGGACGCCGGACTCCTTGGCCCGGTCCATCTGGGCATGGCGGTGGGCCCGTTCGGCGGCGTTGATGCGCGGGGTGGACTCGTCGATCATGTGGTCGGCGTTCATGAAGACGCCGCCGTCGCGTACGAGGGCGCCGATCTGCCCGTAGAGGGCGGCCAGCGGCTCGCTGTGCAGCCAGTGCAGCGCGGTGGCGGTCAGGACGGCGTCGTACGAGTCGTACGGCAGCTTCCGGGCCCACTGGGGGTCCTTGAGGTCGGCGGTGACGAAGGAGACCCGCTCGTCGCCGGCGAAGTACCCCTCGGCGATGGTCAGCAGCGCGGGGTCCAGATCCACTCCCGTGCTGACGGCCTCTGGGAACCGGCGAAGGAGCCTGTCCGTGATACTTCCCGTACCGCAAGCGAGGTCCAGCACCCTCGGCCGGGGTCCCACCAGGGCCTCGACCATGTCGAGCATCACCCGGAAGCGCTCCTCGCGGTCGGGCATGTACCACTCCTGCTGCCGGTCCCAGCTCGCCTGCCAGGCCCGCCAGTCGGTGCCCGCGCCCGCCACCGTCTCCTGCTCCGTCACCTGAACCACTCCATTCGTAATACCCTCGAAGCACGATCAGCCGTTACGCCGACACACTAGACCGCAGCCGTAAGGACTACAAGTGGAACTGGCCCATTACTCGGACTACGCCGTGCGCCTGGTCAACACCGAGGAGCCGGCTCGCAACAAGGACGCCCTGACCTCGGTCGAGGCAGTCCGGGACCTTTTCGGCCCGTCCGTCCAGGCCGCGCGCCGCGCGGCGGACGCGGACGTCACACGCTTCCGTTCCGTGCGGGCGAGACTGCGGGCGGTCTTCACAGCCGCCGACTCCGGCGACGAGACGCACGCGGTCGACCTGCTCAACTCGCTGCTGCTGGAGTTCCCGGTCAGCCCGCAGGTCTCGGGCCACGACTACCGCGACGAGGACGGCCGCCCCAAGTGGCATATGCACCTCGCCGACCACCCCTCCAACGCGACGGCCGGGTACGCCGCCATCGCGGCGATGGGGCTCGCCTTCCATCTCACCGAGTACGGAGTGGACCGGCTCGGCCTCTGCCAGGCGCCGCCGTGCCGCAACGCCTATCTCGACACCTCGACCAACCGCTCCCGCCGCTACTGCTCGGACCGCTGCGCGACCCGGGCGAACGTGGCCGCCTACCGCGCCCGCAAGCGCCTGGAGACGGAGCGGTCCGAGAGCACGAGCCGCACGGCCGACAGCGCCCAGGAGACCGCCCCGCGCACCGAGCGCTGATCCGCGGGGAGCGGCCGGTACCTGCCCCGCACCCGGCCCAGCAGCAGCTCCGGGGGCACCGTGCCGAAGAGCCGGCTGTCGCCCTCCGCCCCCGGGTTGTCGCCGAGCACCCACCAGCCGCCGTCGCGCAGCTCGACCAGGCGCTTGACGATGAGCAGGTCCTGCTGGAGCGGATGGCGCAGCACGGCCACGTCGCCGGGCTTGATCCCGGCGCCGTAGTGCACGAGCAGCCGGTCGCCGTGCTTGAGCGTCGGGTACATGGAAGGACCGTTCACTTCCGCGATCCCGAACGGCGGTCTCGGCTCCGGCCCCTGCTCGTTCATCCGCTTCCTCCGAGTCCCACGGTCGACTCCCACGGTGTGTTCCGCCACCGGTCCCATACTGACCCTGGACTTTTGACCTAAGCCCTAGGGGGCACCCGCGAAAACACGTCTCTCACGGAGTAATGTCCCACCTGAGAAGACGATCACGAGGAAGGACAGCTCAATGCTCTCCCGCCTGTTTGCCCCCAAGGTGAAGGTCAGCGCCCACTGCGACCTGCCCTGCGGTGTGTACGACCCGGCCCAGGCCCGTATCGAGGCCGAGTCGGTCAAGGCCGTCCAGGAGAAGTTCCAGGCGAACGAAGACCCGCACTTCCGGGCGCGCGCCACGGTCATCAAGGAGCAGCGCGCGGAGCTCGCCAAGCACCATGTCTCGGTGCTGTGGAGCGACTACTTCAAGCCGCCGCACTTCGAGAAGTACCCGGAGCTGCACCAGCTGGTCAACGACACCCTGAAGGCCCTGTCGGCCGCGAAGGCGTCGACGGACCCGGCGACCGGCCAGAAGGCTCTGGACCTCATCGCCCAGATCGACGAGATCTTCAAGGCGACCAAGCAGGCCTGAACGGGTGGGGCGTCCAGCGCCCCGCCGAGCGATCCGCACCCGGCGCCCGCCCCAGGGCGCCGGGTGCGGTCGTCTCAGCCGCCGCCGAGCGCACGCGGAGAGCGCACGCAGAGAGTTCACGCAGAGAGTTCACGCAGCTCACGCGGAGAGTTCACGCGGAGGGCTCAGGCCTTCGCCGTGCGGCCCGTGCGGTCGTGCACGACGACCAGCGCGGTCACCGCCGCGGCCAGCAGGCCGAGCGCCAGCAGCGCCGGGACCAGCGAGACCAGCGCCCCGGCGCCGAGGCAGAGGACGCCTCCCGCGAGCAGGGTCGCGGACGAGCGGCCGGTCGTGCGCAGGAGTATCGCCGCCGTCCCGAGCAGGAAGACGCCCACTCCCCCGGTCAGCGCCCAGGCCACCACTCCGTGCAGCGGCTCGGAGAGCTCGTAGTGGCCGGTGTCGGCTATCTGGTGCAGGGTCTTCTTCATGCCGAGCGCCGTGAGCACGATGCCGCCGACGAGCGGCAGATGCAGAAACGTGTAGGCGTCGCGGGCCAGCCGCGTGCGGTCGTCGCCGTCCAGGTGGGTCAGCTTGTGCTCGGCCCGCTCGCTGAGCTCGCGGAAGTACAGCCGCCACAGTCCGGCGACGACCATGAGGCCCGCGGCGGACGCGACCAGGACCGGGGCGGAGAGGGGCAGGCCGGAGACGCCCACGCCGATGGCGACGATCGACTCGCCCAGGGCGATGATCACGATCAGGCCGTGGCGTTCGGCGAAGTGGCCGGGCGAGGCGACGCGCCAGCCGGAGCCTCCGGCGATGTAGATCCCGCCGTAGTCGACGGCGACCGCGGCCAGCCAGACGAGGATCTGCGTCATGCCGCTGAGCGCGCTGCCGACGAGCAGCAGGGCGAACGGCGGCGCCACCGACATCAGGGCGGTGCGGCGCAGGGTGCGGCGGAGCACCGGGTCGCCGGGGCCGGACATCCAGTACGCGATGAGGTGCAGCGACCGGACCGCGCCGTAGCAGAGCACGAACACCAGCGGCGCGGACAGGCCGCCGGGGAGGTCCTCGTAGACCTCGGGCACGGTCAGCGAGACGATCAGCACCACCGCCATCACGGCGACCAGCACGCTGAACATCGCGCCGGAGTCCGCGCGCACGACGTTGCCCAGCCAGGCGAAGCAGCACCAGCACCACCACAGCAGGGCGAGCACCACGCCCCCGCCGAGCAGCCGCAGGGGGCTCGGGGCCGCCGCCATCAGGGCTGTGACCTGGGTGATCGCGTACACGAACACCAGGTCGAAGAAGAGCTCGGCCGGCGTCACCTTATGACCGTCGTCCGTGGCGATCAGCCGGGCCCCCGCCCGGGTGCGTCTTTTCTCCGACACTCCGTCATCTCCCCCTTCACAAACTGCAGTTCGACCCCGTCCGCCGCCTACGGTACGACCCCGGGACGCCGTCCGGGGTGGCTGGAACCAACCTGATCGACCAACGCCGGCCCGCAGGGCTCAGGCGGCCGGCGCGTGCACCAGCGGGCTCTTGTGCCTCATCAGCCACTGCCGGTACGCCACCTGGCGCAGCGCCGCCTCGCGGTAGGCCGCCTCCAGGGCCGCGTACACCGCCTCGTGCAGCTCGACGCACGCTGTACCGGCGCCCGTCCCCGGTCGTGAGAACAGCAGCAGCCGTACGCCCAGCGGGTCGCCGCGCAGCGGCCGGATCACCATGTCCTCCCGCGGCCCCGAGGTCGGCTGGCAGGGCGCGACGACCTCGCCGACCGCGATCAGCGAGGCGGCGGTGAGGTAGTCGCCGAGCAGGAGGGGCGGGTTGAGCCCGGCCGCGCCGAGCACCCGGCGCAGTCCGTCCCACTCGCCGTCGACCGTGGGGTCCACCATCCAGCGGTCCTCGGCCAGGTCGGCCAGCTCGACGACGGGGGCGGCAGCGGCCGGATGGTCGCGCGCCATGGAGACGAACTGCGGCTCGCGCTCGACGAGCACGCGCACGGACAGGCCGCCGGGCACCTGTAAGGGGCACCCCTCGACCTCGTGCACGAACGCGACGTCCAGCTGGCCCGAGGCCACCATCTTGAGCAGCGCGTTGGCTGAGACGTCCATGTGGAGCGAGATGTCGGTGCCGGGCAGCCGCTGCCGGAGCCGGCGCAGCCAGCCGGCGAGCGCGCGGCTGGCGGTGGACCCGACGCGCAGCCGGGGCCCGCCGGCCCGCCCCGCGGCCACCTTCGCCTCGACGACTAAGGAGGCCATGTCGGCCACGATCGGGCGGGCGCGGATGAGCACGGAGCGGCCGAGCGGGGTGGGCCGGCAGCCGGTGCGCTCACGGGAGAAGAGTTCCGCGCCCAGGGAGTTCTCGATACGGCGAAGCTGCGTCGTCAGAGCCGGCTGGCTCATGCCCAGCTGGCGGGCGGCTTTGTGCAGGCTGCCCGTGTCCGCGATGGCGCACAGCGCGCGGAGGTGCCTCACCTCGAGCTCCATGACCCGAGAGTAGAGCCGCACCAACTGTCACACCAGACACCTGAGTCAGGGCGCAGCGGAGGACGGAACAGGACAGCGGCGACGGCGTGGTGAAGGTAGGTCAACTGGCGTGTGGAGCAGGGGTGATGCTCTGGTGCTATCGCCAGTTGGCATCATTCCCGCGGGGGTCCGGCTGCCCGAAACTCGGCCCTACCGAACCCGTTCCACAGGACGAGTAGGAGCCCCCCATGCTTCACCCTAGATCGCTGCTCTCCGCCGCCCTCGGCCTCGGCGTCGCCGCCGCGCTGAGCGCCGTCCCCGCCACCGCCGACACCGCTGCCGCCAACTCCCCTGCGGCCGCAGCACCGTCGTCGTTCGCAGCCTACGAAGGGTCGACCGAGGACGCCAAGGCGACGAAGGCCTTCTTCGACGCCGTGGTGAGGTCAGTCGCCGAGCAGCGCGCAGCCAACCCCGGCGCCCGGGTCGTGACCGTCGTCTACAACGCCAGTCGCGCGCCCAGCTTCCGCAGCCAGATAGCCCAGAGCACGCAGATCTGGAACAGCTCGGTCAGCAACGTCAAACTGCGGGAAGGCTCGGCCGCGAACTTCACGTACCGCGAGGGCAACGACCCCCGCGGCTCGTACGCCAGCACCGACGGCCACGGCCGCGGCTACATCTTCCTCGACTACCGGCAGAACCAGATCTACAACTCCACCCGCGTCACCGCGCACGAGACGGGACATGTGCTGGGCCTGCCGGACCACTACTCCGGCCCGTGCAGCGAGCTGATGTCGGGCGGCGGCCCGGGCACGTCCTGCCAGAACGCCGTCCCGGACGCGCGGGAGCGCGCCCGGGTGAACTCCCTGTGGGCCAACGGCCTGGCGGCTGCCGTCGCCAAGGTCTCCTGACCCGAGGAGAGGAGCCCGAGCGCGGGCTCTGAGGCGAAGTGGGGCGTCCCGCCGACGGCGGGGCGCCCCTTCGCCGTCTCGGCCATGGCGGCGCGGTGTCACCCGGCCCCGACCGGCTCCCTTTTCCCAGTGGCGCGCGTCCCGCTTCCGGTAGCCCACGCCCCGCTTCCGCCGAGAGCAGAAGCCTTGGCCGGTCTGCCGCATGCGATGAATCCTGACCGGCGTACCCGAGCCAGGAGAGAGACCCTTGAGATGAACGACCTGTCCCGTACGCACGAGATCATGAGCAAGGTGTCGTCATGACCGGTCCCGACGGACGCCCCGAGACCCTCTACGAAGCCGTGGGCGGCGCGGACGCGCTGCAGCGGCTGAGCGACTCCTTCTACGAGGCCGTGCTCGCCGACGAGCTGCTCGCGCCGGTCTTCGCCGACTTCACCCCCACCCACATCGAGCATGTCGCCGTCTGGCTGGCCGAGGTCTTCGGCGGGCCCGCCCGCTTCACCGAGGAGCTGGGCGGCCACCAGGCTCTGCTCCGCGCCCACCTCGGCCTCGCCATCACCGAGGAGCAGAGGGTGCGCTGGGTCGAGCTGATGACCGCCGCGGTGGACAAGGAGCTGCCGGACGACGAGCTGCTGCGCAAGCGGGTGGTGGAGTACTTCGAGTGGGGTACGAAGATCGCCCGCCAGGTGTCGGCGGACCCGGTGGGCACGGACCTGGGCACCCCGGGGCCGACCCCGCGCTGGGGGTGGGACGGGGTGCGCTGAGCCCGCGCCCGCGGTGGTCGCGGCCGGGAGCGGGTTCTCGGCCGTGGCGGTCGCGGCCGGGAGCGGTTCGTGGCCGGGAGCGGGGGGGGCGTCCGCGGTCGTCGTGGCCGGGAGCGGGGGGCCGGGGTCGAGGGCCCTCCGCTCTGGAGCCTCCCCCGCGCCTCCCCGCACTCCCCCGGGCGCCCTCCTCAGGCGCCTGCCGGCACGCGGTGGCCCAGCGCCGTGCCGGGCGGCAGCAGACGCTGGATACGGCTCAGCGCGTCGCCGAAGTCGCCCCCGGCGACGCCGGATTCGTACGCCGTACCGCCGTAGTGCAGCGTCAGATTGAGGTCGGCCCGCTCGCGCGGTCCGCCCTGCTGCGGCTCGCCGAGCGTCAACAGGCAGCTGAGCGTGGCCTGTTGGAAGGATCCGTCCGCCGAGCGTACGGGCAACGGCATGTCCCACTCCAGTACGCAGGCGGCGAGCGGGCTGCCGCCGCCCACCGGCGCCAGGTCGGAGAAGCTCGCCCCTATGTACTCAACTCCCCTGATACGGGAGCGCACTTGGCCCCCGCCCGCGAGGCTTCCGCTCGCAGTGATGGCTACCGCTTCGGCGCCCCGCCGGTCGCGGTGCCAGCCAGCCCAGACTTCCGTCGACTCCGATGACATGCGCGGACTGTAGCGGTACGACCGGCTCCGCCCCACAGCCGGGATACCCCATCGAGTGGATCACGCTGTCCCGACCTCTGTGCCGGGCTCCTCACCAGGCTGTTCGACGGCCACCGCACCCCCTTCTCCGCCCTGTTTCTCGGCGCACTCGGAGCATGCGGAGTTATGGCACGGACCAGGCTCCCAGACGGGGACGAACGCCCCGAGCGTCTTACGTCGTTTGATGACCGCACCGACAGGCTGTCCGCAGGCCACGCACGTGTACTGGCCCTGCGGGCGGCGGACGGTCCGGCGTCCTTCGCTGCCCATACCCCCAGGATATGGCGGCGGGGACGCCTCGGACACCCCGGCGACCGCACCGTGGCGGCAGGCGCCGCCTCCCGCCTACCGCTTCCTGGTGTACGTGGTGACGACCACGCCGGCCTCGAAGGCGCGGACCGCGTCGAGCGCGAACTCGTCGGCGCGGAAGTCGCCGGCGAACATGGACATGCCGGACCCGACGACAACAGGGTAGGTCTTGACGACGATCTCGTCGACCTCGTCCCTCAGCTGGCCGGCGAGGTTCGCGCCGCCGCAGAGGTAGATGCCGAGGCCGTCCTCCTGCTTCAGCTCGCGAACCCTGGCCGCCAGGTCGCCGGAGACGATCTCGACGTTGGGGTCGGGCGACTCCTTGATGCTGTTGGAGGCGACGAGCTCGCGCAGATGGGCGTACGGGCTGGTCACGCCGATGGCCAGGGCCAGGTCATAGCTGTGCCGTCCCTGGATGATCGTGTCGAACTCGGTGTTCTCCGCCTCGTCGACGCCGAACGCCTGGCGAGCCATGGTCGGCAGGGTGTCCGCGCGCTCCGTCTTGAGGTACTCGAGGAAGTCGCCGGCCACGTACTGCATGGCGAACTCGGCGTCGCCGTTCGGGTCGCCGATGAAGCCGTCGATCGAGGCGGCGATGAGGTAGGTGAGCTTGCGCAAACCGATCCTTAGGGGTCGAGGGCTCTCCGACGGAGAACCACTCCGCACATAGTGCTCCAGATGTAGTGGTTACGCAAGCGCTTCCCGGCACGGGACACGCACGGGAAGCGGAAGGCCGCGTTCAAGGCCGCATTCAGGCGCGGGGCTCGCGCCACATCGGCCACATCGGCGGGCCGTCAGGCAGCCGCACGGGGTCGCCGGCGAAGGCGAAGCCGAGCCGTTCGTACAGCCGGCAGCTGCGGGCGCTGCTCGCCTCCAGATAGGCGGGGACGCCGTCGCGGTCGCAACGCCGCAGCACGGGAGCGATCAGCGCGGTCCCCAGGCCCTGGCCCTGGCGCTGCGGGGTGACCGCTATGAGCAGCAGGTAGGCGTGCGCCCGGTCATACGGATGGACGGCCCCGGCGAGCCGGCCGACCTGTTCGGGGCGGTCGTTGTCCGGACCCGCGATCCGGCGCATCCGGGCGACGGCCTCTGCGGCCCCGGGCGGCCCCCCGCCCGGCAGATCGAGCCAGAGCGCGGCGGCGGCCCCGCCCTCGACGACGTCGACCCGCCCTGCCGAGAGCGCGACGTCCAGGAACACCCCGAGGAACGGCCCGAGCGCCCTGCTGAAGTCGGCCGGGTCGGGAAAGATCCAGCGACTCACCGGATCGTCCACGAAGGCCTCCTCAAGGAGGCGGCCGAGCGCCGCTCGATCGCCCGCCGTCGCCTGTCGTATCCCCGCCGATAAGCCCACGCGCTCCGCCCTTCGCCATTCGTCCCGCCGGCCAACGTGCCTCCATGATTCCGGAGTTGACGCTTCCGGCTGCTAGGGAGGCGCTGGCTCGGCGAGTCGCCACCGGACGGGCGGGGGGTGCGTAGGCGCGGGGCGTACGGGGGGGTGGGGGTGTGCGGACGGGCGCGGGGTACGGCCCCCGGTCGGTGCGTGCGGTGCGTACGACCCCAAGTCAGCGGGCGCGCGGACCGGCCGGGTCAACGGGCGCGGCGCAAACGACCGGTCGACGCGGGTGGGCGCGGACAGCAGGTCAGCGGGCGCGGTCCGCACAGCCCTCCGGCCAGCAGGTGCACCGACCAGCCAGGTCAGCGCGTGCGGTGCGGACGGGCCACCGGTCGGCGCTTGCGGTGCGTACGACCGCGAGTCAGCGGGCGCGGCGCTTACCCGCCGATCGAGGCGGGCGGCGTGCGGACAGCCGGTCAGCGCGTCCGGCGCGTACAGCCCCGGCCAGCAGGCACGGTCCATACAGCCCCGGCCAGCAGGCGAGCGCACCCGCCGGGTCAGCGGGCGCGGTGCTTACCGCCGGTCAGCGCGGGCGGCGCCTGAGGCCCCCGGTCAACGGGCGCGATCCGTACAGCCCCCGACCAGCGGGGCGCGGCGCTTACGCGCCGATCGGACAGCCGGCCAGCGCGCGCCCTCCGTACACCCCCGTCAACGCCCGCGGCGCGTGACGAACTCCGCCAGTGCCAGCAGGTCTCCCGCCGCGGCCAGGTCCGGGACCGCGCGGGAGAGTTCGTGGACGGCTCGGGCCATTCGGTCGGCGGCCTGGAGCTGCGCCCAGTCGCGACCGCCCGCCCGGTCGACGGCCTCGGCGGCCCGGCGTACGGCCGACGCGTTCATCGGCCCGCGGTAGAGCTCGGCCAGTTCTGCCCCCGCCTCCGTCCCCGAGGCGAGGGCCGCGACGACGGGCAGGGACTTCTTGTGCGCCGCGAGGTCGGCGCCGGCGGGCTTGCCCGTGCGGTCAGGGTCGCCCCAGATCCCGATCAGGTCGTCGATGAGCTGGAAGGCGAGCCCGGCCTCGCGCCCGAAGGCGTCCATCGCCGCGGCCTCCTCCTCGCCCGCGCCCGCGTACAGCGCGCCGAGCGCACACGCGCAGCCGAGCAGCGCGCCCGTCTTGGCGGTCGCCATGCCCAGGCACTCCTCCAGGGACACCTCGTTCGGCGCGCGCTCCTCGAAGGCGCAGTCCGCCTGCTGGCCCGCGCACAGCTCGATCACACAGGCGGCGAGCCGGGCGGACGCGGCGGCGGCCGCCGGATGCCCGTCCTCGGCGAGCAGCCGGAGCGCGAGGGCGAGCAGGGCGTCTCCCGCGATGATGGCGTCCGGCGTTCCGAACACGGTCCAGGCGGTCGGCCGGTGCCTGCGGGTGGAGTCCTCGTCGATGACGTCGTCGTGGAGCAGGGTGAAGTTGTGCGCCAGCTCCACTGCGGCGGCGGCCCGGACGGCGTCGGCCGGCTCCCCGCCGAGCGCCCGCGCCGCGGCCAGCACGAGGGCGGGCCTGATGGCCTTCCCCGCCGCCCCGGCGGCCGGGGTCCCGTCGGCGTGCTCCCAGCCGAAGTGGTACATCGCCACACGCCGTATCGATCCGGGCAGGGACTCGATGGTCGTGCGCAGCTGCGGATTGACGACGCGACGGGTCCGCTCGAGCAACGCGAGGGCCTCACGGCCCTCGGCGATGTCCGCCATGGCCAACTGAACGGTCCTCTCTGGGGTTCGGGAGGGGCGAGGGGTCCGCCCGCACCGGGTGAGGGTGCGCCCTTCACCGGGCGGGGGACGAGCCGGCCTCGCGGACGGCGCCGCCGGGAGGGGCCGCGACGGGCGACCATGCGCTGACCGCGCTCCAGCCGCCTCGCCCCCGCCGCCTCGCCGCCGCGCCCCCGCTCTGCCGCCGGTCACCGCCAGCGGCTCACCTCCACGTTCTCCAGCACGCCCAGCGCGTCCGGCACCAGCACCGCCGCCGAGTAGTACGCCGTGACCAGGTACGAGATGATCGCCTGCTCGTCGATGCCCATGAAGCGCACGGACAGGCTGGGCTCGATCTCGTCGGGGATGCCGCTCTGCTGGAGGCCGATGACTCCCTGGTCCGCCTCGCCCGTACGCATGCAGATGATGGACGTGGTGTTGGAGTCGCTGACCGGGATCTTGTTGCACGGGAAGATCGGCACACCGCGCCACGCGGGCACGTGGTTGCCCGCGACCTCGACGCTCTGCGGGATCAGTCCGCGCTTGTTGCACTCGCGGCCGAAGGCGGCGATGGCCCGCGGGTGGGCGAGGAACAGCTTCGAGCCGCGCCGCCGCGACAGCAGCTCGTCCATGTCGTCGGGGCTGGGCACCCCGTCGTGCGGCTGGAGCCGCTGGCCGTAGTCGCAGTTGTTCAGCAGGCCGAACTCGCGGTTGTTGACCAGCTCGTGCTCCTGGCGCTCGCGGAGCGCCTCGACCGTCAGCCGCAGCTGCTGCTCGGTCTGGTTCATCGGCTGGTTGTAGAGGTCCGCGACCCGGCTGTGGACCTTCAGCACGGTCTGGGCCACGCTCAGTTCGTACTCGCGGGGGGCCGCGTCGTAGTCGACGTACGTGTGCGGGACGACCGCCTCGCCGACATGGCCGGCCGACAGGTCGATCGCCGCCTCGCCGTACTTGTTGGTGCGCTGCTGCGGCAGGGCCGCGAGCCCCGCGAGGTGCGTGCGCAGCGACTCGGCGCGGTCCGCGAGGTTCGTCACGTCGTCGCGGGACAGCACGAGGACCGTGCACCCGGTCGCCGCACGGGCGGTGTACTCCCAGGTGGCGTCCGCGTCGAGGAGCGCCTGGTCGCCGAAGTACGCGCCGTCCGCGAGGACGCCGAGGACCGCCTCGTCGCCGTACGGACCCGTGCCGATCTTCTCCACCCTGCCGTGCGCGAGGAGGTAGACCCGGTCCTGCGCGGAGCCGGCCTCGGCCAGCAGCGCGCCCGCCTCGAACTCCCGCTGCTCGCAGCGGTTCGCCAGCTCGCCCAGCGCTGCCTCGTCCGTGAACTCCCTGAGCGCTGGGAGCTCGGCGAGCTCGGCTGGGATGACCGCCACCCGGTCCCCGGTCTGCACGAAGGTCACGCGCCCGTCGCCCACCGAGTAGCTCAGGCGCCGGTTCACCCGGTAGGTGCCGCCCTGCACCTGCACCCACGGCAGCATGCGCAGCAGCCACCGTGAGGTGATCTCCTGCATCTGCGGGGCGGACTTGGTGGTCGTCGCCAGATTCCGCGCGGCGGCCGTACCAAGACTCTGCTGCTTCGCAGTCTGCTGCTCGCGGACTTCGTCGCCGACAGAGCCGACCGAACCAACCGACATAGGACTCCCTCTCGATCATGAACTGCACTGCAACTCATGAGCCTTCAGCACGCAGAGTCCTGACTCAATTACACAAATGGATGGGACTAGTTCGGCGTGGGCGGGGCACACGGCCGCATTCGCCTCGCCTCCGGCCGAGCGCCGACTGACCGAATCGGCTCGCTCGCCGTACGAACGGATGGTCGTTACCAGGGGAGTTCGGGTACAAGCCAAAAGACGCCGCATACCCCCACATCCCCCACGCACCATCAAGGAGACGACGATGTCCCCACCCATGTCCGCCAACGCCTTTCTCGACGCTCTGCGCGACGAGGGGCTGACGGTCGTCCAGGTCGGCGAATGGCGGACCCACAATCGCAACCACAAGGGCCCTTGGGGCCCCGTGCACGGCGTGATGATCCACCACACCGTCACCAAGGGAACCGCGAACACCGTCCGCATCTGCCGTGACGGCTATGCCGCCCTGCCGGGGCCCCTGTGCCACGGAGTCATCGCCAAGGACGGCACGGTCCATCTGGTCGGCTATGGACGCGCGAACCACGCCGGGCTCGGCGACGACGACGTCCTGCGCGCCGTCATCGCCGAGCGTGGCCTCCCGCCGGACAACGAGGCCAACACCGACGGAAACCGCCACTTCTACGGCTTCGAGTGCGAGAACCTCGGCGACGGACAGGACCCGTGGCCGGACGCGCAGCTGGAGGCCATCGAGAGAGCCGCGGCGGCCGTCTGCCGCCACCACGGCTGGAACGAGCGCTCGGTCATCGGCCATCTGGAGTGGCAGCCGGGGAAGATCGACCCCCGGGGCTTCACGATGAACTCGATGAGGGACCGCGTCCACGAGCGCCTGAAGTGACCGCCTGACCTGACAATGGGCAGGTGACCAGGGAAGCGCTCGACCCCACCGCCGCACTGCGGCCGCGGCTGCCGTCGCCGCTGCAGGAAGTGGAGGACGAGCGCTTCGCCCGGCACGGCGTACGTCTCGTGCTCAAGCGCGACGATCTGATCCACCCGGCGCTCCCCGGCAACAAGTGGCGCAAACTGGCCCCGAACCTCTCGGCCGCGGCGGGCCGCCCGGTGCTGACCTTCGGCGGCGCGTACTCCAACCATCTGCGCGCGACCGCGGCGGCGGGACGGCTGCTCGGCTTCCCGACGATCGGCGTCGTCCGCGGCGACGAGCTGGCCTCGCGGCCGCTGAACCCGTCCCTGGCCCAGTGCCGCGCCGACGGCATGGCGCTGGTGTTCGTGGACCGTACGACCTACCGGGCGAAGGACGACGCGCAGGTGCGGGCGGACCTCGTGCGGCGCGCCGAGAGCGAGGCCGCGGTGTCCGGGGAGGGGATCTACGTCGTCCCCGAAGGCGGCAGCAACGCCCTCGCCGCGCGCGGCTGCGTCGCCCTCGGCCACGAGCTCCACGAGGTCGCGGACGTCGTCGGCGTGGCCTGCGGAACCGGCGGGACGCTCGCGGGCCTGGCCGCCGGCCTCGCGCCCGGGCAGCGGGCGATCGGCTTCCCCGTCCTGAAGGGCGGATTCCTCGGCGAGGAGATACGCCGTCTCCAGCGGGAGGCCTTCGGCGGGCCGGCCGGCGACTGGTCCCTCGACGAGCGGTTCCACTTCGGCGGGTACGCCCGCACCACCGACGAGCTCGACGCCTTCGCCGAGGACTTCGAGGCCCGCCACGGCCTGCCCGTCGAGCGCCTCTATGTCGCCAAGATGCTCTATGGGCTCACGGAGCTCGCCGGCCAGGGCGCCTTCCCGTCCGGTGCCGCGGTCGCCGCCGTCGTCACCGGCCGGCCGCCCTCGCCATAGCCGCCGCGACCGCCGGCACCGGCAGCAGCCGGTCAGACCTCCTCGCGGTAGGCCGCCGCCTCCTCCAGGTCCAGCCGGCGCAGCAGCGTCCGCATCATCTCGTCGTCGATCCGCCGCTGGTCGCGCAGCTCCACGAAGACCTCGCGCTCGGCCTGGATCATCTCCCGCGACAGACGCCTATAGGTGTCGTCCGCGGACTCCCCGGTCACCTCGTTGACCGCCCCCAGCCGCTCCCACACGGCGTTCCTGCGGCGCTCCAGCACCGTCCGCAGACGGTCGGCCAGCGGCTGCGGCAGCGCGTTGCGCTCGTCGGCGAGCAGCTCGTCCAGCCGCTGCTCCGCAGCCCGCGACGCCTCGCTCTGGGCCTGTGCCTCGGCCAGCGTCTCGGCGTAGGCGTCCCGCTGCGGCAGCTTCAGCGCGCGGATCAGGGGCGGCAGGGTCAGCCCCTGCACCACGAGCGTTCCGATCACCGTCGTGAAGGTCAGGAAGAGGACGAGGTTCCGCGCCGGGAAGGCCTCGCCGTCGTCGAGGGTCAGCGGGATCGAGAAGGCGATCGCCAGGGACACCACGCCCCGCATCCCGGCCCAGCCGACGGTCAGCGGCGCGGTCCAGTCGACGGCGCCCTCGCGCGCCCTGACGCGCCCCCACAGCCGGGGCACGAAGGTCGCCGGGAAGACCCAGACGAACCGCATCGCGACGACGGCGACGAAGACCGCGACCGCGTACCAGAGCGCCTCGGCCACTCCATAGTCGCCGAGACCCTCCAGGACGAACGGAAGCTGCAGCCCGATGAGCGCGAAGACCGTCGACTCCAGGATGAAGGCGACCACCTTCCACACGGCCGCCTCCTGGAGCCTGGTCGCGAAGTCGACCTGCCAGGCGCGGTGGCCCAGGTAGAGGGCGACGACGACCACGGCGAGCACTCCGGACGCCTCGACCTGCTCGGCGGCCGCGTAGGCGACGAAGGGGATGAGCAGCGAGAGCGTGTTCTGCAGGAGGGACTCTTTGAGATGCGTGCGCAGCCAGTGGATGGGGACCATCAGGATCAGGCCGACGGCCACCCCGCCGATGGAGGCGAGCGCGAACTCGCCGATGCCGCCGGCCCAGCTCGCGCCCTCGCCGAGGACCGCGGCCAGCGCCACCTTGTACGCGGTGATCGCGGTCGCGTCGTTCACCAGGGACTCGCCTTGGAGGATCGTGGTGATCCGGTGCGGCAGTCCCAGCCGCCGGGCGATGGCGGTGGCCGCGACGGCGTCCGGCGGGGCGACCACCGCGCCCAGCACCAGCGCCGCCGGCAGCGGCAGATCCGGCACCAGTAGATAGGCGAGGTATCCAACGGCGACGGTCGCGAAGAGGACGTAGCCGACCGACAGCAGCGCGACGGGCCTGGCGTTCGCCCGCAGGTCCAGATACGAGCTGTCGAGCGCGGCGGTGTGCAGCAGCGGGGGCAGCACCAGCGGCAGCACGATATGCGGATCGAGGGTGTAGTCCGGCACGCCCGGCACATAGGCGCCGATCAGCCCGGCCGTGACGAGCAGCAGCGGCGCCGGCACGGGCGTCCGGCGGGCCGCGCCCGCGATCGCGGCGCTCGCAGCGATCAGCCCCACCAGTTGCAGTGCGTCCATTCCACCGACCTCACGTCCGGTCCCACGTCTGTCACCTGCGTCGTAACCTGGCAATCATGAGCGAGTGTGCGCACGTAGCAGAACTGCCGCGCCCCGAGCCGGCGCCCAGGAGCGAGACCTGCCCGGCCTGTCTGGCGGTCGGCGGCCATCCCGTGCAGCTGCGGCTCTGCCTGGTCTGCGGGGACGTGGGCTGCTGCGACTCCTCGCCGTTCCGCCACGCGAGCGAGCACTTCAAGGAGACGGGCCACGCGGTGATGAGGAGCTTCGAGGCGGACGAGACCTGGCGCTGGTGCTTCGTGGACGGTTCGATCGTCTGACGCGTGGGTACGTCAACCCTCCGCCGGATCCTCGTAATTGGGCGGCGCCGACCTCTAGCCACTGTGCGTGCTCATATGCTTACCATGAGTGACAGTCACCGACTGGGGGTCCCGGCGACAGGGCACCATGGATCGCGATAGCGTCGCCAGGCCAGTACCGGCTACGAATCCGGCTACGTACTGACTACGTACCGACGGCTGTGGGATCTTTCCTCCGCAGCCCCGAAAGAGCTTGTGCCACCTTGGAGGTGAGGGTGTCCCAGATCGCAGGCGAGCCCGGGACTCAGGACTTCGTGGAAGTCCGGCTGCCCGCTGCGGGCGCCTACCTGTCCGTGCTGCGTACCGCCACGGCAGGCTTGGCAGCACGCTTGGACTTCACCCTCGACGAGATCGAGGATCTGCGGATCGCGGTCGACGAGGCGTGCGCCATCCTGCTCCAGCAGGCCGTCCCCGGTTCCGTCCTCAGCTGCGTTTTCCGTCTGGTCGACGACTCACTCGAGGTCACGGTCTCGGCGCCGACCACCGACGGGCGGGCGCCGGAGCGCGACACCTTCGCCTGGACGGTGCTGTCGGCGCTGGCCGGCAAAGTCGACTCCACGGTCGCGGAGGACCGTACGGTCTCCATCAGCCTGTACAAACAGCGCGGCGCGGGACCCGGGCCGGCGTGAGCGACGGGAACGGGGGCGGTTCTGTGCGAGACGAGGAGCGCGGACCCGGGGCGCTGGGCGCGCCGGCCGGCATCCCGGAGCAGCAGGCGCGGCCGCACCCGGCAGTGGACGGACTTGACGGCCAGACGGCCGGGGCGGAGCAAGCGCAGGTTGGGGGTACCTCCCAGGCGAAGCTCTGGGGGAGGGCGGACCGGATGAGCGAGCACGTGCACGAGACGCAGCACGATCCACATGACCGCAGCGGGGCTCGGGCGATGTTCATCGAGCTGCGCACGCTGCCCGACGGCTCCCCGGAGCGGGCAGAGCTGCGCAACCAGCTGGTGCGGATGCACCTGCCGCTCGTCGAGCACCTGGCGCGCCGCTTCCGCAACCGCGGCGAGCCGCTGGACGACCTGACGCAGGTCGCGACGATCGGCCTGATCAAGTCGGTGGACCGGTTCGATCCGGACCGGGGCGTCGAGTTCTCGACGTATGCGACGCCGACGGTCGTCGGAGAGATCAAGCGTCACTTCCGCGACAAGGGCTGGGCGGTCCGGGTGCCGCGCCGGCTGCAGGAGCTGCGGCTCGCCCTGACCACGGCGACGGCGGAGCTCTCCCAGCAGCACGGACGCTCCCCCACGGTCCACGAGCTGGCGGAGCGGCTGGGCATCTCGGAGGAGGAGGTCCTGGAGGGCCTGGAGTCGGCCAACGCCTACTCCACGCTGTCCCTGGACGTCCCGGACACCGACGACGAGTCTCCGGCGGTGGCGGACACGCTGGGCGCGGAGGACGAGGCCCTGGAGGGCGTCGAGTACCGCGAGTCGCTGAAACCGCTGCTGGAGGACCTGCCGCCGCGCGAGAAGCGGATTCTGCTGCTGCGGTTCTTCGGCAACATGACGCAGTCGCAGATCGCGCAGGAGGTGGGCATCTCGCAGATGCACGTCTCCCGTCTGCTGGCGAGGACGCTGGCGCAGCTGCGGGAGAAGCTCCTGGTGGAGGAGTAGGCAGCCCCGTCCGCGGCGGCGTGGACGAGGACGCAGGTGTGAGCCACGAGCCCTGGACCGCGGTCGCGGTCCGGGGCTCAGCCATGTCCGCCGGCCCCGCGGCGGGCGGGCGGGCGCACGCGGCGGGCGAGCCTGACGAGACAGTCAGCACGTCGAGTCGCCTCGCCTGGCGCCGCCCGGCCGGCAGACGTCCGACCAAGATCCGTCGGAAGCGCGCCCTACGCGTCCCGCGCGGGGAGGCCGATGCCGAGCGCCTTCGTCGTCGCCGGGTTCACCAGCAGCACCAGACCCGTCACGGCCACGGCCGCCACCGCGATCCCGAGCGCGATCAAGGCGCCGTCCGTGCGCAGCAGCGTCCAGGCCGGGATCAGCGCCATCAGGTGCGTGATGATCGCCGGGCCGCGGCTCCAGGCGCGCATCCGCAGCAGACCGCGGGCCGCCGCGAGCGGGATCGCCCCGAGTGCGATGAGCGTCACTCCGCCCATCTCGGCCTGCGTCGGATTGTCGGGCCGGCCCAGCAGGCCCATCACGAGCATGTAGGCGCCGCCGACGACCAGTGCGAGGCCCTCCAGACCGGAGACCGCCGCTGCGGCGGTCAGGCGGGCAGGGCGCGGGGTCTGGTCATTGCTCACCCATGCAGGGTAGCCGCCGCGGCGACCCGCGGGCCGGGCCAGGGGCAGTCCTGGGGGCGAACCCCCGGGCTGGGCCAGGTACCCCTCAGTAGGTACGCTGCTGCGCATGCGCGCACTTCTTGTGGTCAATCCGGCAGCAACCACCACCAGTGCCCGCACCCGTGACGTGCTCATCCACGCGCTCGCCAGCGAGATGAAGCTGGAAGCCGTCACCACCGAGTACCGCGGGCACGCCCGCGACCTCGGCCGTCGGGCCGCGGAGTCCGACGACATAGAGCTCGTGGTCGCCCTCGGCGGCGACGGCACGGTCAACGAGGTGGTCAACGGGCTGCTGCACAACGGGCCCGATCCGGAGCGGCTCCCCCGCCTCGCGGTCGTCCCCGGCGGCTCGACCAATGTCTTCGCCCGTGCCCTCGGCCTCCCCAACGACGCCGTGGAGGCAACCGGCGCCATCCTCGACGCTCTCCGTGACCGGACCGAGCGCACGGTCGGCCTCGGGCTGGCCGCCGGAGCGCCGGGCACCGAGGACGAAGCGGTTCCGGCCCGCTGGTTCACCTTCTGCGCCGGGCTGGGCTTCGACGCGAGCGTGATCGGCCGCGTCGAACAGCAGAGGGAGCGCGGGAAGCGGTCGACGCACGCCCTCTACATGCGCCAGGTGGTACGCCAGTTCCTGGACGAGCCCCACCGCCGCCACGGCCCCATCACGCTGGAGCGCCCCGGCGAGGACCCGGTCACCGACCTCGTGCTGTCCATAGTCTGCAACACCTCGCCGTGGACCTTCCTGGGCAATCGCCCGGTGTACGCGTCCCCGCGGGCGTCCTTCGACACCGCCCTCGACGTGGTCGGACTGTCCAAGCTGTCGACGTCGGCCGTGGCGCGTTACGCGACCCAGCTGCTCACCTCGACGCCCGAGCGCGGACCTCGCGGCAAGCACGCCGTCACTCTCCATGACCTGACGGACTTCACCTTGCATTCCAAGGTTCCGCTCCCGTTCCAGATGGACGGTGACCACCTTGGGCTCCGCACGAGCGTGACGTTCACAGGCGTACGCCGTGCACTGCGTGTGATTGTGTGAGCGGAAGGACCGAAAGTCCTTTATCTCGAACGTATGGGCTGGCTTCCACCCCATAGAAGTACGGCTGTGACCTAGCCGACACCGAGGAATCAAAAAAAAGTTTCCGGAAGGGGTTGTATCCGCCGCCGAGGTTTGCGAATCTCTACATGGCGATCGGGACGGCCCGCAACATCGGCCCCACAGACCGCCAGAACCCCCTCAAAGAACCCAGGACCACACCAGGCAACTGGCAGTCGGCCCTTCCCTCGCGGGGGGATTCGTGAAAGCGTTCACATTCACAAGCAACCTGCATGTAATACCAAGGAGAGGTAGCAGCCATGGACTGGCGTCACAACGCCGTTTGCCGCGAGGAAGACCCCGAGCTCTTCTTCCCCATCGGCAACACTGGTCCTGCGCTGCTGCAGATCGAGGAAGCCAAGGCCGTCTGCCGTCGCTGCCCCGTCATGGAGCAGTGCCTGCAGTGGGCGCTTGAGTCCGGCCAGGACTCGGGCGTCTGGGGTGGCCTCAGCGAGGACGAGCGCCGCGCGATGAAGCGCCGCGCCGCTCGCAACCGGGCGCGCAACGCGAGCGCCTGACACCCTGCTACGAGCCTGATGCTTGGCGGCGCGTACAGAGAGTACGCACTCACCGCCCCCGAGCCGCAGCGCGCAGTACCCCGAATGCGCATCGCAACGTGAGCTTCGAGCCCCGGACCGTTACACACGGTCCGGGGCTCATCGCTTTTCCTGCCAGCCCGCAGGCCAGAGCGCGGCAAGCGTCAGGGCATCGGGCCGGACCTCAGGGCGTCGGCCCGGACCGGGCGCTACTTGCCGGCCTGGACCGGGACGTCGAGCACGACCCGGGTGCCGCGGCCCGGCTCGGCCACCGGCACCATGTCGAAGGATCCGCCCAACTCCCCCTCCACCAGGGTCCGTACGATCTGCAGCCCCAGGTTGCCCGCGCGCTGCGGGTCGAAGCCCTCGGGCAGTCCGCGCCCGTCGTCCTGGACCGTGATCAGCAGTCGGCTGTCGGCGCGCTGGTCCCCCCGTACGGCCGCGACCTCGACCGATCCCTGCTCGCCCGGGGCGAAGGCGTGCTCCAGGGCGTTCTGCAGCACCTCCGTCAGCACCATCGCGAGCGGGGTGGCGACCTCGGCGTCGAGGATGCCGAAGCGGCCCGTCCGGCGGCAGTTGACGCGGCCCGGCGAGATCTCGGAGACCATGGCGATCACCCGGTCGGCGATCTCGTCGAACTCGACGCGCTCGTCCAGATTCTGAGACAGCGTCTCGTGCACGATCGCGATCGATCCGACGCGCCGCACCGCCTCGTTGAGCGCCTCGCGGCCGCGCTCGGAGTCCATCCGGCGCGCCTGGAGCCGCAACAGGGCGGCGACGGTCTGGAGGTTGTTCTTCACCCGGTGGTGGATCTCCCGGATGGTCGCGTCCTTGGTGATCAATTCGCGCTCGCGGCGACGGAGTTCGGTGACGTCGCGCAGGAGTACGAGGGAGCCGATGCGGGTGCCCTTCGGCTTGAGCGGGATGGCGCGCAGCTGGATGACGCCGCCGTTGCCCTCGACCTCCGTCTCCCGGGGCGCGTATCCGCTGGCGAGCTTGACCAGGGCCTCGTCGACCGGGCCGCGGGAGGGCGCCAGCTCGGCTGTGGTCTGGCCGAGATGGTGCCCGACCAGGTCGGAGGCGAGGCCGAGACGGTGGTACGCGGAGAGGCTGTTCGGGCTCGCGTACTGCACGACTCCGTCCGCGTCGAGCCGGATCAGCCCGTCGCCGACGCGCGGGGAGGCGTCCATGTCGACCTGCTGGCCGGGGAAGGGGAAGGACCCGGCGGCGATCATCTGGGCGAGGTCGGAGGCGGACTGGAGGTAGGTGAGCTCCAGCCGCGAGGGCGTACGGACCGTGAGGAGGTTCGTGTTGCGGGCGATGACGCCCAGTACGCGGCCCTCGCGGCGCACGGGGATGGACTCGACCCGTACCGGGACCTCCTCGCGCCACTCGGGGTCGCCCTCGCGCACGATGCGGCCCTCGTCCAGGGCGGCGTCGAGCAGTGGACGGCGGCCGCGGGGAACGAGATGGCCGACCATGTCGTCCTGATAGGAGGTGGGACCGGTGTTGGGCCGCATCTGCGCGACCGACACATAGCGGGTCCCGTCGCGGGTGGGGACCCACAGCACGAGGTCGGCGAAGGAGAGGTCGGAGAGCAGCTGCCACTCCGAGACCAGCAGATGGAGCCACTCGAGGTCGGATTCGCTCAGGGCTGTGTGCTGGCGGACGAGGTCGTTCATGGAGGGCACAAGGCGAGCGTACCTGTGGCGTGAACCTGCGGAATGGGCCGCCCGTGGTGGAGGATGGACGGAGAACTATGCTCTGCACATGGATAGACAGTGCAGAATGGTCTAGTCCACAATGACTTGGTAAAGCCTCCGCCTTCCCCGCACAGGAGGGCGGATCGAGGTACCCGGCGCTCTCTGCCCTGACTGCGTCGAGACCTCATACACGGCCGTGGGACCGCACACCCTTCGGCCGGAGAAACTCCGGGCTGCGGTGCCGGACGGGCTGAGGGTCCCGTCAGGCGCCGCGGCCCGCGGGTGTCTCCGGGGGCGGAACGCGCGCCGAAGCGCCCGAGACCGGCTGCGCGGCCCGAGCGCCCGGGACGTCAGGGCCGGTCAGGGCCACGCCCGCATCGCCGTCTCCGCCACGGCCTCCAGCTCCTCCTTCGTCGCGCCGTCGCGCGCCTGCTGGGACATGCCCTGGAGCATCGCGCCGCTATAGCGGGCGAGAGCGGCGGCGTCCGCTGTGGCGGGCAGCGCGCCCGAGGCCACGTCCGCGCGGATCCGGCTCTCCAGCTCGGCGACGTTGGCGTTGCGGCGGTCGCGGAGGGCGGCTTCGACCTCGGGCGTCGTGCAGTTGACCGCGCCGCTGATCACGAGGCAGCCGCGGGGACGGGAGGGGTCGGTGTACTCCGCCGCCGCCTCGCGCAGCAGCCGCCCGACGCCGGCGCGGGCGGTCGGCTCCTCCTCGACCGCGCGGGAGGCGAAGGCGCCGTAGGTCGCCGCGTACGCCTCCACGACCTCGTCGAAGAGGGCCTTCTTGTCGCCGAAGGCGGCGTAGAGGCTGGGCGCGCCGATGCCCATCCGGCGGGTCAGGTCGGCCACGGAGGCGCCTTCGTAGCCGTGCTCCCAGAAGGCCATCGTCGCCTGCTCCAGAGCCGCCTCGCGGTCGAAGGAGCGGGGGCGGCCGCGCTGTTTCGTCGCCATGGAGAACATTTTATAGCGGGCGCTAGAGAACGTGTTACGGTTCTTTCTGTAGCGACCACTAGAGAAATAGGGGGGCGTAGCCATGCGCACGCTCAAGGGCAAGACGGCGCTGGTCACGGGCGGCAGCAGGGGGATCGGCCGGGGCATCGCGGAGCGGCTGGGCCGGGACGGGGCGCGGGTCGCGGTGCACTACGGGCGCAACGAGGCGGCGGCGAAGGACACGGTCGCCACGATCGAGGCGGCGGGCGGGTCGGCGTTCGCGCTCGGCCAGGAGCTGGGCGTCGAGGGCGACGCGGCGGCGCTGTGGGAGCAGTTCGACCGGCTGAGCGGCGCGGACGGCCTGGACATCCTGGTCAACAACGCGGGGATCGGCACGGCGGCGGGATTCGCGGAGATCGGGGAGGCGGAGTACGACCGGCTCTTCGCGGTCAACGCGAAGGCGCCCTTCTTCGTGACGCAGCTCGGAGTGGAGCGGCTGAGGGACGGCGGGCGCGTCGTCAACGTCTCGTCGGGCCTGTCGAAGGCGGCGATGATGCCGGAGCTGATCGCGTACGCGATGACGAAGGGGGCGCTGGACGTGTTCACCCGGAACCTGTCGAAGGTGCTCGGGCCGCGGGGCATCACGGTGAACGCGGTCGCCCCGGGAATCATCGACACGGACGTGAACGCGCAGTGGCTCCGCGCGAGCGAGGAGGCATGGGCGGGCGCGGCGGCGCTGTCGGCGCTGGGCAGGGTGGGCACGCCGGAGGACGTGGCGGACGTGGTGGCGTTCCTGGCGTCGGAGGACGGGCGCTGGGTGACGGGTCAGTGGGTGGACGCGACGGGCGGATCGCGGGCCTGAGGGGGCGCGGCTCGGGGCGGCCCGCTGCCCCGCCTCACGGGGGGGATGCGGGGGTGCTCAGCGATGCGCGGCGGCCCTGAGCCGGCGGCAAGCCCGACGCACAGCCGCCGAGAGCGCACCCCGAGCGCCGCCGGACTACGCCGGCGCCGCCAGGAGCGAGGCTCGAAGGCCCCGCCCCCGCCCGAAGGCCTCGGCCTCAGACATGCTGGGCGCCTCCCGGTGCGTACGAAAGCGAACGAGAGCGGACGGGAACGGACGAGAGCGGTGTCCGCGAGGGTCAGGCCCCGGCGGCCCCGCCGGTGACGACCTCCGCGGCGGCGCGTCCGCAGACGCGAGCCGCGCCATGGGTCGCGATGTGCAGGACTCCCCTGGGCGCCGCGCGGTTCAGCCCCATCTCGACCACGACCGTGTCGGGCCGGGCCGCGACCAGGGCGTCGAGGGCGTCCGCCATCCAGGGGTGGCGGTGAACGTCGCGTACGACAGCCACGATCCTGCGGTCGCCGGCCGCGGCCAGCACATGGCCGACCAGTGCGGCGGTATCGGACGTCTCGTCATAGGTGTCCGTCTCCGTGTCCGGCAGCAGCGCGCGCAGTTCCGCCGCCACTCCCCACGGCGTCTCGTGGCCCACCGCGATGTTCGCGACCGGAGTGAGCGCGGCGACGTAGGGCGCGCCGGTCACCGGTTCGTATGGGAGCTGGGACGCCGTGACCTTCACCGCGCGGCGCGCCGCGACCAGCCCGATCTCGGAGCCGGGCGCGGTCCCCTCCTGTGCCGCCGCGCCCGGCTCCGCGGCAGCCCCCCTGGCCCGCCGCGTCCAGTCGGCGAGGGCGCGCACCCGCGCCGCCGCGTCGGCCAGCCGCTCCTCGGGCAGTTCGCCGTCCCGTACGGCCGCCACCAGCGCGTCGCGCAGGCGCAGTACGGTCTCCTCGTCCGCCAGGCCGCCGCCGACGCAGATCGCGTCGGCGCCCGCCGCGATGGCGAGGACGGAGCCGCGCTCGATGCCGTACGTCGACGAGATGGCCTGCATCTCCATGCCGTCGGTGACGATCAGGCCCTGATAGCCCAGTTCCTCGCGCAGCAGACCGGTGAGGATCTGCGGGCTCAGCGTCGCCGGGCGGTTCGGGTCGAGCGCGGGAAGCAGGATATGCGCGCTCATCACCGCTTTGGAACCCGCCGCGACAGCCGCGCGGAAAGGCAGCAGCTCACGGGCGTGCAGCGTGTCGAGGTCCGCGTCGATGCGGGGCAGCGCGTGGTGCGAGTCGACGTTGGTGTCGCCGTGTCCGGGGAAGTGCTTGGTGCACGCGGCGACTCCGGCGGCCTGGAGGCCCTCGATGTACGCGACGGTGTGGCGGGCCGCGAGCGCGGTGTCCGCGCCGAAGGACCGTACGCCGATCACCGGGTTGTCCGGGTTGGAGTTGACGTCGGCGGACGGGGCCCAGTTGAGGTCGACCCCGCACTCGGCGAGCCGGCGGCCGAGCTCTCGGGCCACGGCTCGGGTGAGGTCCACGTCGTCGACCGACCCCAGGGCGTAGTTGCCGGGGAAGGACGAGCCGGACCTCACCTCGAGCCGGGTGACGTCCCCGCCCTCCTCGTCTATCGCGACGAGGACGTCGTCCCGCTCGGCCCGCAACTGCGCGGTGAGGGCCGCCAGCTGGCCGGCCGAGTCGATGTTGCGGCCGAACAGGCCGACCGCGCTGAGCCCTTCGCCGATCCGCCGCAGCAGCCACTCGGGCGCGGTGGTGCCGACGAACCCGGGCTGGAGGACGGCGAGGGCGTCGCGGGTGAGGGTGTTTGAGGAACCACGTACGAGAGTTGTCATGAGGCGGCGTTATCCCTTCACTGCGCCGGCCGTCAGTCCCGCGGCCATCTTGCGCTGGACGAGGAGGAAGAGGATCACGATGGGGACGGCCATCATCGTGGCGCCGGCCATCATCGGTGCGTATTCGGTGCCGTGCTTGGTGGTGAAGTTGCCGAGCCAGACGGTCGCGGTCTGGTTCTGCTGGCTCATCAGCATCAGCGCGTAGAGGTACTCGTTCCACGCCTGGATGAAGCCGTAGACGGAGGTGGCGACCATGCCGGGGGCGAGCAGCGGGAAGACGACCCGCACGAAGGCGCCGGTGCGCGTGCAGCCGTCGACCATCGCCGCCTCCTCCAGCTCCTTGGGGATGTTGACGATGAACCCGCGCAGCGTCCACACCGTGAAGGGGAGGATGAAGGTCAGATACGTGATGATCAAGCCGGTGAGCTTGTCGTACTGACCGAGGTCGTTCAGCAGCAGGAAGACCGGGATGATCATGGCGACCAGCGGGACCATCTGGACCGCGAGGATGCCGACGATCACGATCTTGCGGCCGCGGAAGGCGAACCGGGAGATGGCGAGCGCGGCCAGCATGCCGACGGCGATGCCGATGAGGACGACGACCAGCGACACGATCAGGCTGCGCCCGACCGGCCCCCAGAAGTCGGCGACGTCCAGGGCCCGGCGGAAGTTCTCCAGCGTGAAGACGCTGGGGAAGAAGTGCGGGTCGGGGTCGATCGCGTCCTTGGCCGGCTTGAACGCCGTGTTCAGCATCCAGTAGACGGGGAAGCCGGCGACGGCGAAGACGAGCAGGCCGAGCAGGTTCCAGCCGAGCCTGCCGCCGCGCGGGCGGCGGGCGGCCGGCGCCGCGGGGGCTGGGGTCGCGGGTGTCGAGGTCGCGCCCTTCGACGCGGTGACTGCGCTCACTCGACTTCTCCGATCTTGAGCATCTGGCGCATGTACACGGCGACCACGCCGAGCAGCAGGAGCACGGTGACCAAGGCGATGGCCGAGCCCGTTCCGTAGTCGTTGACGACGAACGCCTTGTCGTAGGAGTACGTGGTGAGCAGCTGGAACTCGGCCTCGGGGTGGCCGTTGCGCATCACGAAGACCTGCGGGAAGACGCCCATGTCCCAGATGACCGAGAGCGTGGTCAGCATGACGATGATGGGCTTGAGGATCGGCAGCGTGACGAAGCGGAAGACTCCCCACGCGCCGGCGCCGTCGAGCCGGGCGGCCTCCTCGAGCTCCTTGGGCACCTGGGTCAGTCCGGCGCTGAGCGTGATCACGACGAAGGGCACGGCGCCCCAGACCACCAGCAGGATGATGACCGCGAGCCCCTGCGGACCGCTGGCGAACCAGTTGTGGCCGATCATGTCGACGCCGGGGAGCCGGGAGAGCAGCCAGTTGAGGACGCCGTAGTCGGCGTCGAAGAGCCATTTGAAGATCGCGGTGGCCACGATGATGGGCATGCCCCAGCTCGCCACCAGCGCGATGTTGACCAGGGTCTTCACCCAGCCGGAGACGCGCTGGAGCAGCAGGGCTGTCAGCATGCCGATGACCATCGTGAGGACCACGGCGACGACGGCGAAGACCACGGTCCGCACCACGACGCCCCAGAACTCGGCGTCCCCGAGGATCTTGGCGAAGTTGTCGAAGCCGACGGACTCCGGGTCCTGAAAGCCCCACAGCTGGGGCTGCCCGAACTTCTGGAAGGAGAGGGCGACCAGCCGCACCAGCGGATAGCCGAGGACGAGGAGGAGGACGAGCAGACAGGGCGCCAGCAGCGCCCACGGCACTCCGGCCGCGCCGGCGCCCCGCTTCCTGCCCCCTCTGCCCGGGTCTGCGGCCGCGTTCGACGGCGGCGGCGTTCGCCGCGTCGGCGGCGCCTTGGCGGTGGTTGTCTCTGCGGCACTCATCCCGTGCTCCTCAGCGGTCCCTCTCTGGTACGGGCGGCGGGGGCCCCGTCGGCGCGACGGGGCCCCGCCCACAGGTCACTTGGTGTTGATGACCTTGTCGATCGCGGCGTCCGCGTCCTTCGCGGCGTCCTCGACCGACTTCTTGCCGGTGCCGATCTCCTGCAGCATGGTCTTGAGGGTCTGGGCCTTCTCGACCTGGCCCCAGCCGGGAGCCATCGGCACGAACCAGTTGGACTCGGCGGCGGTGGCGGGGACCACCGTCTTCGGGTCGTTCTTCAAGGTCGCGAGGTCCGTCTTGTTGTTGGGCAGGTTGCCCTTGGCGAGCAGGCCCTTCTGGCCCTGGGCGCCGGTGAAGGCGTTGATCCACTCGGCCGCGACGTCCTGCGCCTTGGACTTGACCGGGATGGCGAGGTCGGAGCCGCCGAGGAAGACGGGCAGGGCCTTGCCGGACGGGCCGGGCATCACAAAGCTCTCGATCTTGTCAGCGAGCTTGCCGACCTTGTCGTTCTTCGGGTCGGCGGCCGTGGCGCCCTCCCAGGCCGCGCTGAAGATCGTCGCGGACTTGCCCTGGCCGAAGACGACCGGGCGGTCCGCCTCGTCCTTGGTCTTGTCGCCGTGCATGTACTTGTCGATGATCGCCTTGTACTCGTTGAGGCCCTTGAGGGACTCGGGCGAGGACAGGTTGGCCTTCCATGTGCCGCCGTCCTCCTTGGCGATGGAGCCGCCGGCGTCGTAGACGAAGGACATCGCGGCGTACCAGTCGGGCGAGGGCTGGTACCAGGCGCTGAACTTGTCGCCCTTCTCCTCCTGGATCTTGTCCAGGGCGCCGGTCAGCTCGGCGTACGTCTTCGGCGCGGCCTTCACCCCGACCTCGGCGGCGATGTCCTTGCGCCAGGTGCCGACGCGGCCGCCGGCGTAGTACGGGACGCCATAGGTCTTGCCCTCGTAGGTGACGGACTCCTTGAGGCCGTCCAGCCAGGCGTCCGACTGCTCGAACTTGGCGGGGTCGACCGGGGCGAAGGCGCCCTTGACCATGTAGCCGAGCATCTCGGAGTTGCCCATCTCGACCACGTCGGGCGCCTTGTCCGTGGCGAGGACGGCGTCCAGCTTGGCGTTCTTGTCGGGCCAGCCGTAGTACTCGTGCTTGATCTTGATGCCCGGGTGCTTCTTGGCGACCGCGTCGTCGGCGGCCTTGACCAGGTCCGGCCAGTTGTTCTGGGCGTCGACCGTCAGCCAGACCGTGATCTCCTTGGCGCCGCCGGCTTTGTCTCCGCTCTTGTCGGAATCGCCACAGGCCGCAATGCTGACCATCATGCCCGCGACGCCTATCGCCGCGATGAGCTTGCGCTTCACGCCACCCTCCTCAGGGATGCCTGCAAACCCCTGCCCACCGCGAAGACTTACGCCGATTACTGCTCGTGGGGCTGGGACCTGGCCTTAATGGTTTAGACCAGTAGTCGGGAGCTTGGCCTAGACCTTTGGGGGTGTCAAGGGTGGATAAGAAGGGCGCTCGAGTCCGTTATCGGACCGACACATGAGGGACCGGGGCGCCGTCCGGCCATCCGGAGCCCGCCGCAGGGCGTCCCGCCTGGTGGACTAGACCAACACGGGAGCGGGCGGTGTATAAGAGGAGGTACGTCGTCCCTCGTCGTACAAGCTGGAGGGGACGTCGACGACTCGCGACCGGACCGTGCCACCATGTGAGCCGCAACAGACGGAGGAGCCGGTGACGGCAGCAGCACAGGAGTCGGGGAGGCAGGCCATGGCCACGGACGGGGGCGGCACCGAGACCGAGGGCGGGCCTGGGACCCGCACCGCGCGCGTGCCCAAGTACTACCGCCTCAAGAGGCACTTGCTCGACATGACGGAGACGCTCCCGCCCGGCACGCCCGTGCCGCCGGAGCGGACGCTCGCCGCCGAGTTCGACACCTCGCGCACGACCGTGCGCCAGGCGCTCCAGGAGCTGGTCGTCGAGGGCCGGCTGGAGCGCATCCAGGGCAAGGGCACCTTCGTGGCCAAGCCCAAGGTCTCCCAGGCGCTCCAGCTCACCTCGTACACCGAGGACATGCGGGCGCAGGGCCTGGAGCCCACCTCCCAGCTGCTCGACATCGGCTACGTCACCGCCGACGACACCCTCGCCGGGCTGCTGGACATCTCCCCGGGCGGGCGCGTGCTGCGCATCGAGCGGCTCAGGCTCGCCAGCGGCGAGCCGATGGCCATCGAGACGACGCATCTGTCGGCCAAGCGCTTCCCGGCGCTGCGGCGCAGCCTGGTGAAGTACGCCTCGCTCTACACGGCCCTGGCGGAGGTCTACGACGTCCACCTCGCCGAGGCCGAGGAGACGATCGAGACCTCGCTGGCGACTCCGCGCGAGGCCGGGCTGCTCGGCACGGACGTGGGCCTGCCGATGCTGATGCTCTCGCGCCACTCGGTGGACGCGCAGGGCGAGCCGGTGGAGTGGGTGCGCTCGGTCTACCGCGGCGACCGGTACAAGTTCGTGGCCAGGCTCAAGCGGCCGCAGAGCTGACGCGCACGGAGGCCGGGCGCCCGCGACCGTGCGGCGCCCCCTCCGGCGGCCCGCCGCCCCCCGCCGCCCCCGCCACGCCTCCGCCCGCCGCCTCCGCCTGGAAGCGGCGCACGCGGTGTAGCGCGGCTCGTCTTCCTGCTCTACGGTCCCCTCGTCATCGCATGGACGGGAGGGACGACCCGGTGCGCACGCGATCCCCGGGAACCACCGCCGCCGGGACGGCCGGCGCCGCGCTCGGCTCGTACGCCGGCGGACGCCGCTTCCGCTCGCGCTTCTCCCCCGCCGCATGCCCAAAAGGCCGCGGCAGGCCGTCGGCGCGGTACGGCGGTACGTACGGGAATTGCTGGACGAGTCGGCGTAGATACGTTTTGTCGTACAGCTGCGCACCTATGAGTCAGTGCGGCCGAAACCGTCCCGCGGGGAATTCGAGCGGATACGGACGGACCAACAGGAGTCGGACCCCGCTTCCGGGTTGCGGCGCCGCTGAACTGGGCTCTCATCGAAAGTCGTTGCCGTACCGATATGCGGACAGGGGGTGCGGGACGCCGAGCCCTCGCCTAGATTTCCTGCGCATTACAGGTGATCAGCAAGGGGACGGAGTCGCCGTATGACAGCAGTGCCCGAGGCGCCAGAAGTGCCGGATGAGCCTGAAGCGCCCGAAGTGAGACAACCCGTGGTCACTCCCGTGCGCGTGATCGTCGCCCTCTGCCTCGTCGCGCCCTTTGTGGCGATGCTCTGGGTGAGCTCTTATGCCAAGGTCGATCCGAAGTTCATCGGCATTCCCTTCTTCTACTGGTATCAGATGCTCTGGGTCGTCATTTCGACCGTTCTGACGATGGTCGCGTATCAGCTCTGGCAGCGTGACCAGCGCGCCCGAAAGGCAGGTGCGTCGAAGTGAAGGACGGCGTGAACGGCGTCGCACTCGCCGTCTTCATCTTCTTCTTCCTGGCCGTCACGGTCATGGGATTCCTCGCGTCGCGCTGGCGCAGAGCCGAGAACGAGAACAGCCTCGACGAATGGGGCCTGGGCGGACGGTCGTTCGGCACCTGGGTCACCTGGTTCCTGCTCGGCGGCGACCTCTACACGGCGTACACCTTCGTCGCCGTCCCGGCGGCGATCTACGCGGCGGGCGCGGCGGGCTTCTTCGCCGTCCCGTACACGATCCTCGTCTACCCGCTGATCTTCACCTTCCTGCCGCGCCTGTGGTCGGTGTCGCACAAACACGGATACGTCACCACATCCGACTTCGTGCGCGGACGGTTCGGCTCCAAGGGGCTCTCGCTGGCCGTGGCGGTCACCGGCATCCTGGCGACGATGCCGTACATCGCGCTCCAGCTGGTCGGCATCCAGGCCGTGCTCGACGTGATGGGCGTCGGCGGCGGCGAGACCACCCACTGGTTCGTCAAGGACCTGCCGCTCCTCATCGCCTTCGGCGTGCTGGCCGCGTACACCTACTCCTCCGGGCTGCGGGCGCCGGCGCTGATCGCGTTCGTGAAGGACACGCTGATCTACATCGTCATAGCGGTGGCGATCATCTACATCCCGATCAAGCTCGGCGGCTTCGACGAGATCTTCGCCAAGGCCGGCGAGGCGTACGCGCAGATCAACCCGGCGACGGACAAGCCGAAGGGCGCGCTGGTGCCCGGGGAGATGGGCCAGTGGGGCTATGCCACGCTGGCGCTGGGCTCCGCGCTGGCGCTGTTCATGTACCCGCACTCGATCACGGCGACGCTCTCCTCGCGCAGCCGTGACGTGATCCGCCGCAACACCACGATCCTGCCGCTGTACTCGCTGATGCTGGGACTGCTGGCGCTGCTGGGCTTCATGGCGATCGCGGCGGGCGTGAAGGTGAAGAACGGGCAGCTGGCGATCCCGCAGCTGTTCGAGAACATGTTCCCGGACTGGTTCGCGGGCGTCGCGTTCGCGGCGATCGGCATCGGCGCCCTGGTGCCGGCGGCGATCATGTCGATCGCGGCAGCGAATCTGTTCACCCGGAACATCTACAAGGACTTCATCAAGCCGGACGCGACGCCGGCGCAGGAGACGAAGGTCTCCAAGCTGGTGTCGCTGCTGGTGAAGGTGGGGGCCCTGGCCTTCGTTCTGACGATGGACAAGACGGTCGCGATCAACTTCCAGCTGCTGGGCGGAATCTGGATCCTGCAGACCCTGCCGGCGCTGGTGGGCGGCCTGTTCACCCGCTGGTTCCACCGCTGGGCGCTGCTCGGGGGCTGGGCCGTGGGCATGATCTACGGCACAGCGGCCGCGTACGGAGTGGCCTCCCCGACGCAGAAGCACTTCGGCGGCTCGTCGGCGGAGATTCCGGGCATCGGCGAGATCGGCTACATCGGTCTGACGGCCTTCGTGCTGAACGTGGTGGTGACGGTAGTGCTCACCTTCGTCCTGCGGGCGCTCAAGGCGCCCGACGGCGTGGACGAGACGAGCCCGTCGGACTACACCGCGGACGCGGGCGACCCGGGCGTCCAGGTCGAGCTGCCCAAGGCGACGGCCGGCGCCGGGCACTGAGGGAACGCTCCACAAGGGGCGGGGCGGGGGCGAGTCCCCCTCCCCGCCCTTCTCCATGGCCGGCGCCGATCCCGGAGCCCGCGGCAGCCGCAGGCGGCCCCCAAGGCGCCTCCCCACGGCCTCCAGACGGCCTTCCCAAGGCTTCCAGACGGCCTTCTCGCGGCCTCCAGACGGCCTCCTCGGCCGCCTCGCAAGCCGAACTCCCACGCCCCCTAGGCGAGGACGGCTAGGGCCAAAGCCCCGAGGCCGACACAACATGTGGGGGGTGCCTCATCAACCCGCCCCCACATGTATGCTCGTGCTCGCTGTCGCCGCAGGGGAATCCGGTGCGAATCCGGAACTGTCCCGCAACGGTGTGCTGTGGTGCGCTTTGTCGTATCCGCGCCAGTCCGAAGACCTGCCGACGGTGCATCCGGCTCGACCGATCCGGGTGCCGAGACGTCCGGGCCTCGCGGTTGGGCCGGTGGACGCCGTTCGGTGTGCTCCCCTGAGCCGGGTGCGCACACCCTCCAAACGGCCTCCCCTCCCCCGCGGCCCAGAGCCGAGCGAGGGAGAGCACCACGTGACCATCGCGCCAGCCGATCCGGCTTCAGGCATCGCCGAGCAGGCAGCCGACGGGCCTGGGACCGCGCTTCTGCGGACCCTGACCGACCTGACGGCCGACCTGCCCGACACCGACCCCGGCCGGGTCGCCGCCGCCGCGCTGCGCGGTCGCAACGCCCAGTCGGACGCGGCCGAGCTGCGGAGCCTGGCCACCGACGCGGCCGCGGGGCTGATCTCCGAGGACCCTGCCTACTCCCGGCTCGCCGCCCGCCTGCTGACCCGTCACATCGCCGACGAGGCCGCGGGACAGGGCGCGGTGGCCTTCTCCGCGTCCGTCGCCGTCGGCTACCGCGAGGGCCTGATCGCCGACCGCACCGCCGCGTTCGTCGAGCTGCACGCCGACCGCCTGGACGCCCTCCTCGACCCGCAGGCCGACGACCGCTTCGGCTACTTCGGGCTGCGCACCCTCTACAGCCGCTACCTCCTGCGCCACCCGCTGACCCGTCAGGTCATCGAGACCCCACAGCACTTCATGCTGCGCGTGGCCTGCGGGCTCGCCGAGGACGAGTCGGTGCGCGCGCTGGACGAGGTCGCCGCGCTGTACGGGCTGATGAGCCGGCTCGACTACCTCCCCTCCTCGCCCACGCTCTTCAACTCCGGCACCCGCCACCCCCAGATGTCGTCCTGCTACCTGCTGGACTCCCCGCTGGACGAGCTCGACTCCATCTACGACCGGTACCACCAGGTCGCGCGCCTGTCCAAGCACGCCGGCGGCATCGGACTCTCGTACTCGCGCATCCGCGCCCGCGGCTCCCTCATCCGCGGCACCAACGGCCACTCCAACGGCATCGTGCCGTTCCTGAAGACCCTCGACGCCTCGGTCGCCGCGGTGAACCAGGGCGGCCGGCGCAAGGGCGCCGCCGCGATCTACCTGGAGACCTGGCACGCGGACATCGAGGAGTTCCTCGAGCTGCGCGACAACACCGGCGAGGACGCCCGCCGTACGCACAACCTGAACCTCGCACACTGGATCCCCGACGAGTTCATGCGCCGCGTCGAGGCCGACGCCGACTGGTCGCTGTTCTCCCCGGCCGACGCGCCGCACCTCGTCGACCTGTGGGGCGACGAGTTCGACGCCGCGTACCGCAAGGCCGAGGCCGAGGGCCTGGCGCGCAAGACCATCCCGGCGCGCGACCTGTACGGCCGGATGATGCGCACCCTCGCGCAGACCGGCAACGGCTGGATGACCTTCAAAGACGCCTCCAACCGCACCGCCAACCAGACCGCCGAGCCCGGCAAGGTCGTCCACTCCTCGAACCTGTGCACCGAGATCCTCGAGGTCACCGACGACGGCGAGACCGCCGTGTGCAACCTCGGCTCGGTCAACCTCGGGTCGTTCGTGACCGAGGGCGGCGAGCTGGACTGGGAGCGTCTCGACGAGACCGTCCGCACGGCCGTCACGTTCCTCGACCGGGTCGTGGACATCAACTTCTACCCGACCGAGCAGGCCGGGCGCTCCAACTCCCGCTGGCGGCCGGTGGGCCTGGGCGCGATGGGCCTCCAGGACGTCTTCTTCAAGCTCCGGCTGCCCTTCGACTCGCCCGAGGCGAGGGCGCTCTCCACCAAGATCGCCGAGCGGATCATGCTCGCCTCGTACGAGGCGTCCTGCGACCTCGCCGAGCGCAACGGTCCGCTGCCGGCCTGGTCCGAGACGCGCGCGGCCCGGGGCGTCCTGCACCCAGACCACTATGGCGCCGCCGTCGAGCTGAACTGGCCGGCTCGCTGGGAGGCGCTGCGCGCCCGCGTCGCCGAGGTCGGCATGCGCAACTCGCTGCTTCTGGCCATCGCGCCGACCGCGACCATCGCCTCGATCGCCGGCGTGTACGAGTGCATCGAGCCGCAGGTCTCCAACCTCTTCAAGCGCGAGACGCTCAGCGGCGAGTTCCTCCAGGTCAACGGCTACCTGGTGGAGGAGCTGAAGAACCTGGGCGTGTGGGACGCGCAGTCCCGCGAGGCGCTGCGCGAGTCCAGCGGCTCGGTACAGGGCTTCAGCTGGATCCCCGAGGACGTGCGGGCGCTGTACCGCACGGCGTGGGAGATCCCGCAGCGCGGCCTGATCGACATGGCGGCGGCCCGCACGCCGTTCCTGGACCAGTCGCAGTCGCTGAACCTGTTCCTGGAGACGCCGACCATCGGCAAGCTGTCGTCGATGTACGCGTACGCCTGGAAGCAGGGCCTGAAGACGACGTACTACCTGCGCTCCCGCCCCGCGACGCGGATCGCCCGCGCGGCCGGCGGCCCCTCGGCCGCCGTCCCCGCCCCCATCCCCCTGCAGCAGGCCGCGCCCGACGCGGACGCCGTCGCCTGCTCCCTTGAGAACCCCGAGTCCTGCGAGGCCTGCCAGTAATGAGCACCACCGACGCCGAGAAGAACCTGCTCGATCCGGGCTTCGAGCTGACCCTGCGGCCGATGCGCTACCCGGACTTCTACGAGCGCTACCGCGACGCGATCAAGAACACCTGGACCGTGGAGGAGGTCGACCTCCACTCCGACGTCGCCGACCTCGCCAAGCTCACCCCGGCCGAGCAGCACATGATCGGCCGTCTGGTCGCGTTCTTCGCGACCGGCGACTCGATCGTCTCGAACAACCTGGTGCTGACGCTCTACAAGCACATCAACTCCCCCGAGGCGCGGCTCTACTTGAGCCGTCAGCTCTTCGAGGAGGCCGTGCACGTCCAGTTCTATCTGACGCTGCTGGACACCTACCTTCCCGACCCGGAGGACCGCGCGGCCGCGTTCGACGCGGTCGAGGAGATCCCCTCCATCCGCGAGAAGGCGCAGTTCTGCTTCAAGTGGATCAACGAGGTCGAGAAGCTGGACCGGCTGGAGACGCAGGCCGACCGCCGTCGCTTCCTGCTCAACCTGATCTGCTTCGCGGCCTGCATCGAGGGCCTGTTCTTCTACGGCGCCTTCGCGTACGTGTACTGGTTCCGCTCCCGCGGCCTGCTGCACGGCCTGGCCACCGGCACCAACTGGGTGTTCCGGGACGAGACCATGCACATGAACTTCGCGTTCGAGGTCGTGGACACGGTCCGCAAGGAGGAGCCGGAGCTCTTCGACGACGCCCTCCAGCAGCAGGTCACCGACATGCTGAAGGAGGCCGTGGAGGCGGAGCTGCAGTTCGGCCGCGACCTGTGCGGCGACGGTCTGCCGGGCATGAACACCGAGTCGATGCGCGAGTACCTCGAGTGCGTCGCCGACCAGCGTCTGACCCGGCTGGGCTTCGCTCCGGTGTACGGCTCGTCGAATCCGTTCTCCTTCATGGAGCTCCAGGGCGTCCAGGAGCTGACCAACTTCTTCGAGCGCCGTCCGTCCGCCTACCAGGTGGCGGTCGAGGGCTCGGTCGGCTTCGACGACGAGTTCTAGCCGTTCCGAGGACGGGGGGCTGAACGGCCGGGCAGGCGCGCGGGGGGGGCGCCGGCCCGGCCGTTCGGCATTCGTGCGTCCGTCCGCCGGCGGCAAGCCGAAGGCCCCGCACCGGTCACCGGAACGGGGCCTTCCGAGCAGCTAGAGCGGTCAGGCGTTGGCGACGACCGGGTAGCGGGGCGTGCCCTCTTCCATCTGCCGCAGGGCGTCCTTGCGGTCCCGCTTGGAGAGCCGGTCGATGTACAGGTAGCCGTACAGGTGGTCCGTCTCGTGCTGCAGGCAGCGCGCGAAGTACCCGGTGCCGCGGACCTTGATCGGCTTGCCCTGGGCGTCCTGCCCGCGCACCACCGCGTAGTCCGGGCGCGCGAGCTCGGCGTACGCCGTCGGGACCGACAGGCAGCCCTCGTTGGCCTCCTCGAGCGCGCGGCGTTCGGCCGGCAGCTCCTCCAGCACCGGGTTGCAGACGACGCCCACGTGCCGCGCGCCCTCGTCGTCCGGGCAGTCGTACACGAAGACCTTCAGGTCCACGCCGATCTGGTTGGCGGCCAGGCCCACGCCCTCCGCCGTCCGCTGGCTGGCGAACATGTCGTCGATGAGAGCGGCGAGCTTGTCGTCGAACTCGGTGACGTCCTTGCACTCCTTGTGGAGCACCGGGTTGCCGACGACCGTGATCGGGCGCGACGTGCCGCGCTCGCGGTACGCCAGCTCACGCTCCTCGCAGTCCTCTGTGTCTACGACGAACCCATCGTTGACCTGCTGGTCCGTCTCCTGCTGCGACGCCATGTCAGCCGTACGCCCTTCTCGGTACTGGGGTCCCCCCGGAGCTCCGGGGGGCCTGGCCACTTACGTGTCCGTACAGCCTACGGCCAGCGCTCAGCAGACTTCCTCGAGATCGCGCCACTCACGGGTGTCCGGGCTGTCGGCGACCCAGCCGTCCAGCAGGCCCCGCACCAGCCCGGCGGGAGCGGCGATCCCGCACTCCCGCTCCGGCGACCACAGATCGCCCGCCGTGCGGTGGCCCAGCGGCCCGGGGTGGCCGGGTTCGCTGTGGTCGTGGGGGTCCAGGTGCTCGCCCTCCCCCTCGGCGCTCGGCATCCGGCTCTCGGAGCAGGCCCGGCACAGCAGCCGCACCGACGACGACCAGTCCTCGGCGGCGAACCCGGCGTCGGCGGCCAGCCGCTCCAGCGCGTCCCGGTCGGCCTCGGTCGCCGCCTCGAGCAGCACCACCCAGGTGGGCACCGGCGACGGGGCCCAGAGCTCGATCTCGTCGAAGACGGGGTACGACGGGCCCGCGCTGGTGGTCCGCTCGCCGTGCGGCACGCCGTCGTGCAGCACGACCTCGCCCCAGCGCCGCCCGGAGGACGGCAGCGGGATGGAGAGCACCTCTATCCGCGCCGGATCGAGCCTGCGGCCCCACACCACCTCGGCCTCGCCCTCGGGCGAGAGGCGGACGGCCGCGCTGCCCAGGTCCATGCCGACGGGCTCGCCGTTCGCGGCGGCGGCGCCGGGGACCTTCAGGCCGTACGCCTGCCAGGACCGGCGGGCCAGCGGCCAGTCCTGCAGTGCGGTGGCGGCGATCCCGACGTTCCACCAGTCGGGGGCGCCCGTCTCCTTGTCCAGCAGCGCGACGGCGCGCAGGCCGGCCGCGCGCGCCTGCTCCCAGTCGTGCCGGAACTTGTGCAGCAGCGCCAGGTTGAACCAGGACTCGCTGAGCCAGGGCTCAAGATCCGCCGCTCGCGTCAGCAACGCGCCCGCGTCCTCGTACCGGCCGTCGCCGATCAGCGTGAACGCGCGGTCGGTGGCCTGCCGCCACGAGGCGGAGGGCCGATGCCGTACCTTCCCGAAGATCCTCACGATTCCCGCCTGCCGGTCGCTCGGGTCACTGCCCCCGGACACCCTCTTCTTCGCATCCAACCATGCCCGGTCGCAGGCTCGCTCATTACCCATGGGTTACCCAGGTGGGACGGGCGCCAGACCGCCCCGGGCGAGGACTCTGGCAAGGGATTCGACGACCTCGCTCTGATAGTCCCGCCCGGTGCCCAGCCGCAGCTCCTCCAGGGCGGCCAGCGCCCCGCCGGCGCGGGCGCCGGACAGATCGTCGTATGCGTTGACGACCCGGACGATCCGGGCGGGCAGCGGCTGCTCGCGGTACGGGTCGGCCTGCTGCTCGACGACGGCCGCGACGGCCGCGGGGACGCCGGTCTGCCGTACGACCGCGCCGCCCAGCAGCGCGATCCGGCGCTGCTCGCAGGCGGGGAGACGGGCGGTGGCGCCGTCGGGGACGGGGTCGACGAGCGAGAGCTGTCCGATGTCGTGCATGAGGGCCGCGTACTCCAGCACGGTCAGATCCGGCCCTGACAGGCCCAGCTCGCGCCCTACGGCGGTGGAGAGCGCGGCGACCCGGCGGGCGTGGCCGGGCGGGGTGTAGCCGGCGATCTCGGTGGCGCGGGCGAGGGAGGCGATGGTCTGGCGGTAGGTGGTGCGGACGGCGACGTAGCGCCGGAAGGAGAGCTGGGTGAGGAGCAGCGGCACGCAGAAGACGGGCAGCGCCCACAGACCGGCGACGGCGACCGCGAGGGCCATCACGGCCCCCGTGGCGCAGACCGCGGAGCCGATGCCGACGATGGCGCGGAGCTCGTCGCGCAGCAGGGGGCCGTACGGGACGGGGGCGGCGCCCGTGCGCTCGGCGCCGCGGGGGAGGGTGCGGGCGCGGAGCATGGCGGCGGCGAGGACGGCGTCGCACAGGGCGGTGAGGCAGAGGATGACGAGGAGGAAGAGGGCGTAGGACGCGCCGTGGCCGATGAGGCGGTCCAACTCGCCGGAGTTGAACAGCGGTTGGAAGCACACGGCGGCGAAGCCGACCGTGAGCACCCGCCGGGCCACATGGTCGAGCGCGGGCCCGCTCCCCCGGGCGACGTGCGGCACGGCCCCGGCCAGCGCGGCGGCCACGACGACGGCCACGACCTGCGGGACCCCGTGCGTGGTCCCCTGTCCGGCGCAGTCGCCCAGCAGCGCGTAGGCCAGCGCCCCCGCGGCCCCCAGCGGCGCGGGCTCCCTCCCCCACGGCTCGTCGAGCGCGGCGGGCGAGCCGGCCGCGGGCAGCGCTCCCCACCGGGCGATCTCCCCCACGAAGACGAACCCGCCGAAGGCGAGGGCGATGCCCGGCTGGTCGACCCCGTGCCACAGCGTCCAGGCGAGCCCGCCGCCGGTCAGCAGGGCGGCGGCGACGTAGACGCCCCCGACGAGCAGCGCTCCGGGCCGCGTCACGGCGCGTCCTGGCGGCCCGCGGGCGCATGAAGCACTACCGGAGCCGCAGACGGGAGCGCGGACCAGGCCGGTTCGGCCCGTGGGCTGTGCTGCCGCGCTC
>NZ_JBFAYB010000058.1:0-56419 GCF_040681075.1 Streptomyces sp. NPDC051907
GCGCCCGCCCCGATGTCCGGCGCGGGCCCGTGACCCGTGCGATGGTGGGGCTGGCGCCGCGGGGGCCGCCCGTCGCGGGGGGCGACGACGGGCCCCGCCGCACGCGGCGACTGGGTGGGCTACCACATGACCGGCAGCCGCTCGGGCAGGCGCTTCATGAACCGGGTCCGCCACACGAGCTGTTCGACGGGGACGGCGAGCCGAAGATCCGGCACGCGGTCGAGCAGTGTCTCCACCGCGATCTCCGCGTGCTTCTTGCCCAGCGCGGTCGCGGGGCAGTAGTGCTGGCCGCCACCGAAGGACAGATGGGCCGTGCTGTTCTCGCGGTCGAGGTCCATCCGGTGCGGATCGGCGAACACGTCGGGGTCGAAGTTCGCGCCTTCGACGAGAACCAGGACCAACTCGCCCTTCTTCACCAGGGTGTCCCCCAGGGCGACGTCTTCGAGGGCCAGCCGCGGCAGACCGTCGCCGATCGACAGGTTGATCCGCAGCAGCTCGTCGACGGCCGCCGGGATCTTGCTCCGGTCCGCGAGCAGTTCCTCCCGTGCCTCGGGGCGCTGGACGAGGGCGAGGACGGCCATGGTGAGGAAGGCCGACGTGGAGATCACCCCCGCGCCGAACATCGTCACACCGACCGTGGCGAGCATCTCGTCCGTGAGGTGGGCGTACTGCGGATCCTCGCGCAGCGCGGCCAGTTCGGCCATCAGCCCTGTGGTGGCGGGGTCGTCCAGGCGCTCCACCATGTAGGCCATGTCGCGGTCCCAGTTGAGCTTCGCCCCGGTGACCGGGCAGGCGGAGTTCATGAACGCGATGTCCAGACTCTGGGCCAGGCGGGGGGCGTCCTCGAAGGGGATGCCGAGGAGGCGGCAGTGCAGAGCCTCGGAGTACGGATTGGCGAACTGCGTCCGCAGGTCCGCCGGCGCGCCCTTGGCCGTCAGCGCGTCGACCAGCTCGGCGGCTGACGACCGCATCCACTCCACCCGGCCGTCGGTCTTCGGATTGAGGGCCTTGAGCACGGCCTTGCGCAGCCCGGCGCCGGTGATGTTGCCCATGTTGTTGACGACCTCGGGCGGGATCGTCAGCGCGTACTGCCTCGGCGCGCCGGGAGCGGAGGTCTCCTTCAGGCTGAACCTCTCGTCTTCCAGGACCTGCTTGCACAGGGCGTAGGAGGACACCAGCCATGCCTCGTCGCCGGCGATCGTGCGGACCCGCTTGACGGCCTCCGCGCGCAGCTCGTCGATCTCGTTCGGCAGTCGGTCGCCGCGCCAGGAGAACGGGAAGTCGACCAGCGGCTTGGCGGGCGAGTCGAGCAGCGTCTCAACGGACATCGGCTTCTCCTTGTGCGGGGGTGACGATGGCATGCCCCTGGTTCCGGGAGGCGCGCAGTCCCGCGCCTCGCGAGTAGAGGAGCTCGGCCATCGGCAGGAGCTGGTGGTAGCAGTTGAGCGAGGAGGGGACCCCCACGATGGCGGGGGTGTCCAGGAACAGCGGGGCCTCGGCGCGGATGTACTTCAGGCACACCTCGCGCTGCCGCGCTGTACTGGCCTTCCCGTCCAGGACCTTGGAGGAGAGGAAGGAGTCCACGAGCGCGTCGCAGGTCGCCCGGAACTCCGCGTCCGCCTCCAGGAGCGACCCGATGTGCTCATGGATCCGCTGGTACGCGGGGTTGTCCAGGAAGTGGGACATGGGGTGGGCTCGGAGCCTTCCGCCCGTGGGCCCGAACGCCTCGACGGCGTTGGTCACTTTGGCCCGTACGCCGCGCAGATTCTTCACGGCCTTGCGTCGGGCGTCGTCTTCGGCGTATCCGAACGCCTCGTACATCTCGGCCACATGGAGATCGGTGTACACGATGTCCACTCGGTCGAAGCGCTCGATTCCCCAATGGGCGAGATCGTTGATGCGCTGCGCAGAGAAGTAGCTGTTTCCGGGAGAGACCCCGATCACGGCATGGTCGCCCTCGTCGGAGATCACCTGGCAGTGCGGGGTGTAGGGCTGAACGGTGAATATCTGGGCCGCTGTGGTAAGCGGAGTGAAAGGCCGGCTTTCGAAGACGGTCTCAGTCGTCAACGTGAGTTCGTCCTTCGCGTCGCTAGTCCCAGAGGAGCCTTGTGCTCCTGGTGTGGCGACGACGCCGTGAAGTTAGCGTTCGACCACGGAGAGTGTCAACGTCGGTCCACGATGAGTCGATCATATGGAATACGAAGCTCCTGTTTCCACGCCGTCACGCCGTCACCAACCGTTCACGGACGCGATGTTCACCTTTCACGCGGCAGTCTGACGCACCACTGGCGGCCAGCGGGCAGCGAAGCAGCCGACGAGCGTCGCCGGGACCGGGCCGGAGCCGTACGGTCTCGACTGACCAGCTTCCTTCTACACATGCGTAGACGCCGGTCTGCTCACGCCCGCCTCCTGGAGACCGAGGGGATCAGGACAGCGCACGGAGTCGGCGCGGCAGTGTGGGATCGCAACGACAGATTCGCGATGCCGTCGAGGCGCCCGCCCGAATCCGGGGAGAACGACGGCGAGAGCTGCGGCGCCGCGCGGACACCCGACGGCTCGGACGCGTTCGACGCCTGATCGGGCAGCGGCCGGACAGCGGCGAGCGCCCCGCGGCGCGCCGGGGCCTTTCGTCGCGCGAATAGGGACTGCATGAGCGACACAATCAATGCGTCGCGATTCATGGGAACGCCGAGAGGAGAGGTCAGCATGGGAAGAATCGTCGTCACCGAATTCGTCTCGCTCGACGGAGTCATGGAGGCGCCGGGCGGAGGAGAGGACTTCAGACACGGCGGCTGGAGTTTCGAGATCGACAGAGGAGAGGAGGGAAATCAGTTCAAGCTCGACGAGACGACGGCCTCGGACGCGCTGCTGCTCGGGCGGAGCACGTACGACGGATTCGCCGCCGCCTGGCCCTCGCGTGAGGGCGATTTCGCCGACAGGCTCAACAGCATTCCGAAATACGTTTTCTCCTCCACGCTCGAGGATCCCGAGTGGAACAACTCCACCGTGATCAGCGGCGATGTGGAGGAGGAGGTCGCGAGCCTCAAGAGGGCGCAGGACGGGAACATCGTCGTGCACGGCAGCGCCCAGCTGGTCCAGGCGCTCCTGGAGCACGATCTGGTCGACGAGCTGCGGCTGATGGTCTTCCCCGTCGTCCTCGGGGCCGGAAAGCGCCTCTTCGGCGCCACGACCGACAAGAAGCGGCTGCGGCTGACGGAGTGCCGGACCGTCGGCGACGGTGTGACCATCCTCGTCTTCGAGCGGGCGGCCGCCGACGCCTCGAAGCCGGTCTGAGCCCGTGGACCTGGAGACCGTCGCCGATGAGCTGTACGCACTGGCCCCGGGCGACTTCACAGCGGCGAGATCCGAGCACGCGGCCGCGGCCCGCGAGGCGGGCGAGGGCGAGCTGGCCCGGCAGATCCAGGCGCTGCGCCGCCCGACGCTCGCCGCCTGGGCCAGCAATCTGCTCGTGCGTCAGAAGCCGGATCAGGTCGAGATGCTGATCGGTCTCGGCGAGGGCCTGCGCCAGGCGCACCGCGCACTCGACGGCGAGCAGCTGCGCGAGCTCAGCCGCCAGCAGCACGCCGTGATCGGCGCGCTGGCCCGGCAGACGAGGCAGCTCGCGGCGGACGCCGGCCACCCGGTCAGCGACGCCGTTCTGCACGAGGTCGAGAACACCCTGCACGCGGTGCTGGCCGACCCGGAGGCGGCGCAGGAGTGGGCGGCGGGCCGGCTGGTCAGGCCGCTCAGCCCGCCCGTCGGCTTCACCGCCGCCGCCCCGGACGCCGTCCCGCCCAAGCCTGCGAGCCCCAAGGCCGCCGCCCGTCCGGCCGGCGCCGAGGCGACGAAGAAGGCCGAGAAGACCGCGAAGGCGACGGACGAGGCGACGAGGCAGGCGCGCAAGGAACAGCGCGCACGGCTCGCCGAGGCCAGGAAGGACGCCAAGGCGGCCGAGCGGCGGGCGACGTCCCTGCACAAGGAGCTGACCCAGGCCGAGACCGAGCAGGAGCGAGCCGAGAAGCTGCTCCAGGCGGCCGAGAAGGAGACCGCCGAGCTGGCCGAGCAGCTCATGCGGGCCGAGGCGCGCCAGAGAGCCGCCCGTGACGGCGCGGCGGAGGCGCGCGAGCGCGCGAAGGAGGCCGGCGCCGCGGCCCGTGCGGCGCGCCGCCAGGCGCAGGACGCGACGGCGCGGGCAGAGCGCCTGGCAGCCGACGACGAGTGAGGCGCGCGCCTGTCGGCGCGACGGACGTCGGCCTGCGAAGCGCGCAGGCCGTTGCTCGACGCGGCCGCGCCGTGGCGCGGGCGGCTCGCGAAGGGGGCGTCCGGATCGTCCGCCCAGGTCCAACTTCCGTGCGAGTCGCGGCAGTTGCACACCCTCGTGACCAGGCACGGAGCAGTGTCGCGGCTCACACCCCGCCGGATCGCCGAAACGATTCAGCGCCTCACCTGCAGTAACTTCGAGTAGCACTCACTTTCGGGACATGTCAAGTAGCGCGACGCTCACAAATGTTTAACGAATCACTGACTTTCCGGCCTCCCTGATGCAACAGTGACTGCTGAGGCTGGACTTACTTTCCAGTCAGACGAACGACTGGGCTCTGCAAGCAGGGAGGGACCGTGACACGGCGTACCGCAGCGGCATCTCACCCGCTCGCCTCGCCGTGCACGACGTCGCTCCCGGTCTGCTCGCTTCCCGACGCGGCCCAATCCGCCGCCGGAAGAGCCGAGCCGACCGTCGCCGTATCGTCCTGGGACCACCCCCACTCCCTCGACGAGACGTCCCCTTCCCAGAGAAGAGGCGCGGCGTCCCCCTCCCGAAGAAGAAGCGAGCCGAGCAGTCCGCCGGCCGGACCGTCACACGCTGGTCCCACTGGTCGCGCCGGTCGGCCTCCCGCGGCACGGCCAGCCGTGCCACGGGCGTCCCGCCTCTGAAGGATCCGTCGACTCCGCACGGCTCCCCCACCGTCCAGCACCTGCGATCCGACACATGACGACCACCACCGCGTGCTCAGCGCACGATGGAGGAAACACACCCCCATGCACACGCTCTTGAAGAATGCCCGTGCCTTCAAGCACCGGGCCGCCGCCCGCGCCGACGAATTCGGCCGGCTCTCGGACGGACAGTCCCCTCAAGCGCTGTTCATCACCTGCTCCGACTCCCGGGTGATCCCTTCCCTGATCACCGGAGCCCGCCCCGGCGAGCTCTTCGAGCTCCGCACGGCGGGCAGCATCATCCCCGAGCACTCCCCCGACCGGCATTCCAGCGAGGCGGCCACCGTCGAGTACGCCGTCGAGGTGCTCAACGTCGCCGACATCGTCGTCTGCGGCCACTCCCACTGCGGCGCAGTCGGCGCGATGGTGCGCCGCGAGGACCTCTCCTCCGTCCCCGCGGTCCGGGGCTGGCTGGAGAGCGCGTCGCCCCCGCCGCTCGTCACCAGCCCGTCCTCGCCCGCCATCGCCGAGGCCGTACAGCACCATGTGGTGAGGCAGCTCGAACGGCTGCGGAACTACCCGTGCGTCGCACGCCGAGCCGCCGAGGGACGGCTGAGCCTGCACGGCTGGTTCTACGAGATAGACACCGGCGCCGTGCTCGCCCGTCAGCCGCACGACGACGCGTTCCTTCCGCTGTGAAGCCCGCCGACACCCGCGAGCGCGGGAATCGCGGACGACATAGGACCGGCGCGCAGCGTCCGCAACGGCCCTCGGCCGCGACGCTGAGAGCCGACCTCACCGCGTCCGTCGTCGTCTTCCTCGTCGCCGTGCCCCTGTGCGTCGGCGTGGCCGTCGCCTCGGGCGTCCCGGCGGAGCTCGGACTGGTCACCGGCATCGTCGGCGGGCTGGTCACCGGGCTGCTGCCGGGCAGCAGCCTCCAGGTCAGCGGGCCGGCCGCCGGGCTCACCGTCCTCGTCCTCGAAGCCGTCAACGAATTCGGCCTCCCCGCGCTGGGCGTCTTCGTCCTGATCGCGGGCGTGCTCCAGCTGGCCATGGGCGCGCTGCGGCTGGGCCGCTGGTTCCGGGCGATCTCGATCGCCGTGGTGGAGGGGATGCTGGCCGGCATCGGCCTCGTACTGATCGCCGGTCAGCTCTACGCCATGGCCGACGCGAAGGCGCCCGGCTCCGGCCCCGCCAACTTCGCCGGCCTGCCCGGGATGTTCAGCCGGACGTTCGGCTCCACGGATGCGCTGATCGCCTTCGCGCTCGGCGCGGTCACCGTGGCGATCATGGCGCTGTGGAGGCATCTGCCGGCGAAGGTCCGGGTGGTGCCCGCGCCGCTGGCCGCGGTGGCGCTGACGACCGCCGTCGTGGCGCTGTTCGCCCTGCCCGTCAAGCGGGTCGAGGTGCAGGGGCTGCTGGACTCGATCCGGCTGCCGTCGACGGACGGACTCGTCCAGATCGCCGAGGCCGGGCTGGTCGGGGCGGTCGGCACCGTCGTCGCCATCACTCTCATCGCGTCGGCGGAGAGTCTGTTCAGCGCCGCCGCCGTCGACCGGCTGCACACCGGGCCCGGCACCGACTACGACAAGGAGCTGATGGCCCAGGGCGCGGGCAACACCGTCTGCGGCGTCCTCGGAGCTCTGCCGATGACCGCCGTGATCGTGCGCAGCGCCGCCAACGTCCAGGCCGGCGCCCAGACCAAGGCGTCACGGGTGCTGCACGGCTTCTGGCTGCTGCTGTTCGCGGCGCTCCTGCCGGCCGCTCTCGGCCTCATTCCGGTCGCCTCGCTCGCGGGCATCCTCGTCTTCTCGGGCTGGAAGCTCATTCCGCTCAAGGCGCTCGGGCCGCTGTGGCGGGAGCACCGCGGCGAGGCGGTGATCCTGGTGGCCACGGCCGTCGCGATCGTCGCGACCAATATGTTCGAGGGCGTGGTGGCGGGGCTGCTCCTCGCCGTCGCCAAGACGGCATGGGAGACCTCCCACGTCCAGGTGGACGTCCACGAGGACGCGGACCGGAGCGACGCCCTGCGGGTGGTCGTCTCGGGCAACGCGACCTTCCTGCGGCTCCCCCGGATCCTGGACGCGCTCGAGAAACTGCCGAAGGACCGGCACATCGATCTCGACCTGGCCGGTCTGCGCCATCTCGACCACGCGTGCAGCACCGCGCTGACCAACTGGGCGGACCGGCACAACAACAAGGAGGAGGGAACCACCCGGGTGCTGATGCCCGCCGCCTGACGCGACCCGGATCGGCCCGGTCCGGCCGACGCCCCGACGGGGGGTGTCGTACGGACCGGGCCGCGACGGTCGTGCGCTCGGCGCAGTGGCAGGTGCTCAGCGCACGGACAGATGCTCAGCGCACGGGCAGGTGCTCGGCGAAGAAGGAGAGCACGCGCCTGCGCACCAGGGGCGTCGACTGCGCCGGGGCGATCGGCCCGACGAGCTGGACGCGGCCGTCGGCGGTCATCAGGCCGGCGTCCTGCAACTGGGGCGCGATGGCCGCGTAGTCGGTGAACACGTAGTGCATGGCGTCGTCGATCTGCCGCCACCGGGTGCATCCGCGCGGGTGGGCGAGCATCGCCGACCAGGAGCGGTCGAACCGCTCGTCGCGGAAGCCGTCCGTACCCAGCAGGAGCAGCGGCCGGTCCACACCGTCGCGGGCGACCGGAAACAGCTCGCCCGGCCGACCTGGCGACGGCGCCGGGTAGTCCAGATACCCCTCGAGGTTGACCGCCGCGTCGATCCGGCGGTCTTCGTACATCGCCTGGGCCACGGCCGTGCCGCCGGCCGAGTGGCCGTAGGCGCCCACCCGCCGCAAATCCAGCGCACGTTCCAGGTCCTTGGGCAGCGTGCGTCCACCGGCGTCCGGATTCCCTCCGGCGGCCAGCGTCTTCAGCTGGTCCAGCACGAAGCGCAGGTCCGCGAGCCGAGTGTCGACCATCTTGCGGAACTGCTGTGCCTCCTGGCCCGGCTCCGGGCGCAGCTCGATTGCCCGCACCCTGCCGTCGGGGAACTCGACCTCGGTGGCGTCGCCGGGGTGGTCGACGGCCACCACCGCATAGCCACGGCTCGCGAGCTCCTCGGCGAGCCCCGTGCCGAGGGTGCGCGGCTCGCCGCCGCCCGGGCTGTACAGCAGCACCGGCCGCCGGACGGGCTGCGCGGGAGCGCCGGTGTATGAATGCGTGCTCGTCGCCGCCCAGTTCACACCGCTCTTCGGCAACTCCTGGTGCACATACAGGGGTACGAACTCGCCGAACGCCTTCGCCGCGCCCGCGGTCATCTGCGTAGCCACGGGGTAGCCGCGCACCGCACGGGCCGGATAGAACACCGTGACCATCAACTCCCGTACGGGGATGGCGCTGTCCCACGGGTCGCGCCGCGAGTCGTCGACCAGATGCAGGGTGGTGTGTCCGACCGGGTGCGGGCCGGTCGGCGCGGGCAGCGTCGGTGTGAAGCCGGCCGCTTTCCGTGCAGCCGCCTTCCGTGCGGCCGTTTTCCGTGCGCCCGCGGGCCGGACGTGCGCGGGCTCGGCGTGTGCGGGCCCGGCGTGTGCGACGGCGGCCCCGCCCGCGACCAGCGTCGCGCCGGCCAGCGCTGCCGACCTGGCGAAAGTCCGCCGGCTCACTCCGGCCGCTCCGCCCTCGTGCCCGGAGGGTGTGTCCCGACCCGGCTCGGGCCCATCAGCGCGGCCCGTGCGCCCACCGTCGTCGAGCTGACTGCGATCCATGGCATTCCCCTTTGTGCTGTGTCCCGTGCTCTGCTGTGTCACGTGCTCTGCTGCGAGCTCTGTGACGTCGGCCCTTGCGCCGTCCGGCGGCCCCCTGGATGAATGGCCGGGGGCATGACCTGCATGCTCGTGTGCGGTGGGGAGTACGGGCGATGGTTTAGGCCCTGCCCTAAACGATGGCGCAGCGCCGGCGGGGAGAGCAGTGATCCGGATTCATCTCACGGCCGCCGACTTCGCGGGGGTGCGGTTCGCCGCGCGGCCGGCGCCGTTGCAGGAGCTCAACTCGGCGTTCCTGATGCTGTTCCGCCCCGACGAGGAGCTGCTCTTCGGCAATTGGCGACGGCGGCTGCTCACATCCCTGCCCGCCGCCGTCGAGCCGCTGGGCGATCTGGTCCCCGCGCTGGAGGCCCCCGCCTTCCTCGACGTGTTCAGCGACTCGCTCCACGAGGGACTGGACACCGTCCGGGCGACGCCTGCCGATGTGGTCCGCTCCGAGCTCGAGCGCGTGAACGCCCGGCGGAGGTCCCCCGCGCCGCTGTGGATCCGCGATCTGCACCGGGGCGACGCGAGCGCCTGGCAGGTGCTGCGCCGGGCGCAGCAGGCGGCCTTCGAAGCGGTCCTGCGCCCGGTGTGGCCCGTGGTGCAGGACCTGCACCGGGCCGAGTTCGCCCGCCACGCGCTGACCGTGGCCGAGCACGGCGTCGGCGCCGCGCTCACCGAGCTGGTCCCCGGCAGCCGGCTGCACGAGGGCGTCTGGGAGCTCGACGCGCCCGTGGAGCAGGACGTCAGACTGGGCGGTCGCGGCCTGGTGCTGGTGCCGACCTTCCACTGGACGGGCCATCCCGTCGTCGCGGACGTCCCCGACGGCCCGCTGTTCCTGACCTGCGCGGCCGGTCCCGGCCTGCCGCTCTCGCTCGCCGGGGCAGGGGACGCCGAGAGCGCGCTGGCCGGGGTGCTCGGGCAGACCCGGTTCGACGCCCTGCTGCTCCTCACACAGGAGCACACGACGAGCGATCTCGCCCGGCGGCTGCGCGTCAGCAACGCCACCGCGTCGACGCACGCGGCCGCGCTGCGCGGCGCGGGCCTCGTCAGCACGGTCCGCGCCGGAAAGTCGGTGCTGCACCGGCGGACCGCGCTGGGGAGCCTGCTGGTCCAGGGACGCCGGGCGGGGGTGCGAACCGGGCCCGCCGGTGGCGCCGCGCCGGTCGTGCGTCAGCCGACCGGGGACAGCGGCGGCCGCACGACCAGGGCACTGGGCTGACACACGACCGGAGTGCTCGGCCGGCGCTCGGCCACGGTCCTCGACAGCTCCGGCGGCCCTGCTGCTGGGGCTTGGGCAGTAGCGAGAACGCCGTGGCGCCGCCCGGCGGCCGCCGCCTGGTGTCTGCGTCGCTCGCGTCTGTGTCGCTCGCGTCTGCCTCGCGGAGCCCGTACACCTTGCCGCGACACCCCCCGACAAGGGGCAATCCAGCCTTCTTCGGACCCTCCCCAGGGCTGACACCCAGCCAGATGAACTGCCTTACACGCCAAGGCACTTCCCTTCGCGGGTGATCGTCTGACATCTTGCGTTCACCCCACACACCACGTGGCTCGACTGGTGCTGTCAGCGCCATCGAGCCTTCGGAGGACGCATTGATCTCCTTCATATCGAGCCGGCTCAGACGCTCGGCCGTCACAGCCGCCGCTCTCGGCGCGGCCATCGCGTTCGCAACCCCCTCAGGGATCGCCAACGCCGCCGTGACCTCAGGTTCTTCGGGCTCCGCGAGCACAGCGAGCTCGGCGTCCACGGCCGCCTGGGCCGCCGGCACCCGTTCCTATCTGGTCATCACCGCGCCGGGCGACACCTCGGCCGTACGGACCGCGGTGACGAACAACGGCGGCACGGTGTTCGCGCACTACGACGCGATCGGCGTGGTCGTGGCGCACTCGGCGTCGACGGCCTTCGCCGGCGCCATGCGGGGCGTCAGCGGCGTCCAGCAGGTCGGCGCGACCCGGACGTCGGACGTCCCGGCCGACGCGTACGACCCGGCGCTGCCGGCGAACCCCTCGCAGAGCCCGACCACGCTGACCGAGTCCAACCGCTGGGACATGACCCAGATCAAGGCGGACAAGGCGTGGGCGGTGACCACCGGCTCTGCCGCGGTCAAGGTCGGCGTGCTCGACACCGGCGTGGACGACCAGCACCAAGACCTCGCGCCCAACTTCAACGCGGCCGACTCCGTCTCCTGCGCCTACGGCAAGGCCGACACCCGAGCCGGCGCGTGGCGGGACGTGGGCACGCACGGCACGCATGTCGCGGGCACGATCGCGGCCGCCAAGAACGGCAAGGGCGTCATCGGCGTCGCCCCGAGCGTGAAGATATCGTCCGTCCGCATAGCCGAGCCGGACACCAGCATGTTCTTCGCGGAGAACACGATATGCGGCTTCATGTGGTCCGGTGACCATGGCTTCAAGGTGACCAACAACAGCTACTACACCGACCCGTGGATGTTCAACTGCCCGGACGACGCCGACCAGGCCGCCATCATCGAGGGCGTCAAGCGCGCCCAGGCGTACGCCGAGGGCAAGGGCTCCCTCCAGGTCGCCGCCGCCGGCAACTCCGACTACGACCTGGCGAACAAGACGACCGACTCCTCGAGCCCCAATGACTCGACCCCGGTCACCCGCAGGATCACCAACGCCTGCATCGACATCCCGACCGAGCTGCCGGGCGTGGTGACCGTGGCCGCCATGGGCAACGGCAACGTCAAGGCGTCGTACTCCAACCTCGGCAAGGACGTCATCGACATCGCGGCCCCGGGCGGCGACGGCGCCTTTGGGGTGTACTCGACGCTTCCGGGCGGCAAGTACGGCAACATGAACGGCACGTCGATGGCCTCGCCGCACGTCGCGGGCGTGGCCGCGCTGCTCGCCAGCGTCAACCCGTCGTACACGCCGGCGGACATCCGGGACCGGCTGGGCGTCCAGGCCGCCGACACCGCCTGCCCGTCCGACAGCCGCTGCACCGGCACGACGGCGAAGAACTCCTTCTTCGGCGAAGGCCAGGCAGACGCGCTCAAGGCGGTCGGCGGCAGCACCCCGCCGCCCGGCAAGTACTTCGAGACGCTCGCCGACACGGCCATCGTCGACAACGCCACCGTCGACAGCCCCCTCGCGGTCTCGGGCGTCAGCGGCAACGCGCCCGCCGCGCTCAAGGTCGGTGTGGACGTCAAGCACACCTACCGCGGCGACCTCGTCGTCTCGCTGGTCGCCCCCGACGGCACGGTGTACCTGCTGGAGGACTTCGCGAACGGCGACAGCGCGGACAACGTGAGCAAGACGTACACCGTCGACGCCTCCTCTGAGACCGCGGCAGGCACCTGGAAGCTGCGCGTACGCGACATCGCCACGCAGGACGTCGGCAAGATCGACGCCTGGAACCTCACCTTCTAGCGTCACGCCCTCCGGCGGGCGCCTTCCACAGATTTCCGGGAGCCTTCCGGAGACCTGCTGGGGACCTTCTGGAGGCCCGTCCTCCGGTGCAGAGGCTCGTCCTGTGGTGCGCGACCTTGCAGGCGAATCGTTCAGCCGACCCCGGGAACCACGGCCGCGCGCGGCCGCCGGCGCCCGGGGTCGGCCCGCGTCCGGGCCCGGCCCTCACCGTGCTCAGGGCGCCGCGCGGTCCGCTTCGGCGGGGTTCTCACTGGTCGGGGCGGCCGGGGAGTGGGACTCTGAAGGGGGAAGCGTCTGCCGAGGGAACTCGGGAGGGCCGATGGGACGGGACGTTCCGGCGCTGGTCTTCACCCGTGACGACCGTCGCCGGTACCGGAACAAGATGCAGAAGTGCCTGGACGCGTTCGCGCAGATGCTGCGCGAGGCGCGCTTCGAGTTCGAGCGCCCGCAGGTGGGGCTGGAGATCGAGCTGAATCTGGTCGCCCCGGACGGGTCGCCCTCGATGCGCAACACCGACGTGCTCGCGTCGATCGCGGATCCCGCCTGGGACAGCGAGCTCGGCCGGTTCAATCTGGAGATCAACATCCCGCCGAGGCGGCTGACCGCCGGCGGTCCCGACTCCTGGGAGGGGGAGATACGCGACGCGCTCAACCACGCCGAGGAGCGAGCGGCGGCGGTGGGCGCGCATCTGATCATGGTGGGGATCCTGCCGACGCTGCGGCAGGGGGACGTGGGCGAGGCGGCCCTGTCGGAGGACCCTCGGTACCGGCTGCTCAACGAGCAGGTGTTCGCGGCCCGCGGCGAGGATCTGCGGCTCGCGGTCGACGGGGTGGACCGGCTGCGCACCTACGCGGACACCATCACGCCCGAGGCGGCCTGCACCAGCACGCAGTTCCATCTCCAGGTCTCGCCGGACGAGTTCGCGGACTACTGGAACGCGGCGCAGGCCATCGCGGGCGTGCAGGTGGCCCTGGCGGCGAACTCGCCCTTCCTCTTCGGCAAGGAGCTGTGGGCCGAGACCCGCATCCCGCTGTTCGAGCAGGCGACCGACACCCGCCCCGAGGAGATCAAGGTGCAGGGGGTGCGCCCCCGGGTGTGGTTCGGCGAGCGGTGGATCAACAGCGTCTTCGACCTCTTCGAGGAGAACGTGCGCTACTTCCCCGCGCTGCTGCCGCTGTGCGACGAGGAGGACCCGAGGGAGCGGCTCGACGGCGGCGACACCCCCGAGCTGGGCGAGCTCACCCTGCACAACGGCACGATCTACCGGTGGAACCGCCCCGTCTACGCCGTCACTCACGACAAGCCGCATCTGCGCGTGGAGAACCGGGTGCTGCCAGCCGGCCCCACCGTCGCCGACACCCTCGCCAACGGCGCCTTCTACTACGGCCTGACACGCGCCCTGGTCGACGAGGAGCGGCCGGTCTGGTCGCGCATGTCGTTCTCGGCCGCGGAGGACAACCTGCACAACGGCGCACGGCACGGGATCGAGGCGCGGGTGTACTGGCCCGGGATGGGCGAGGTGCCGGTGACCGAGCTCGTACTGCGTCGCCTGCTGCCCTTGGCCCACCAGGGACTGGAGCGCTCGGGCATGGACGCCGCGTGGCGGGAGCCGCTGCTGGGGGTCATCGAGCAGCGATGCGTGACCGCCCGCAACGGCGCCGTGTGGCAGGCGGAGATGTTCCACCACATCGACGACACCACGCATGTGGACCGCCATGAGGCGCTGCGGCGGATGACGCGACAGTACATCGACTACATGCACCTCAACGCTCCCGTGCACACGTGGCCCGTCGAGTAGTCAGTGCCCCAGCGGCGTGGGGTCGGCGCGGCGGGTCCTCAGGCGTCCGTGCAGCGCTCCGAGGAGGATGGCGACGCCCACGGCGACGAGGTGCTCGCGGCCGGCCAGATTGAACTTCGCGAGGGACTGGAGCACCATCGCGCCGCCCGTGAACAGGAACAGGACGGGCGCTCGCCGGACGACGGCGATGTAGGTGAACAGTCCCACCACCGCGGCGGACGGACCGGTGTCGATCGCCTGTCCCGCCTCCGGCGGCAGGCCAAGACCGCCGGGGCCGAGGGCGATCATCGCGCGTGCGCTGAGGGTGCCGGCCAGGGTCGTGCCGTAGGCGATCAGCAGAGTCCTCGTACGGCCCATCGTCAGCTCGGCCAGCGCGAACGCGAGGAACAGCTTGGGCAGGCCGCCCCAGACGGGCAGGTCGACGGCCGGGACGAACATCGAGACGGGCGTGCGCAGCAGCGCGAGCCACAGCGGCAGGTCGCCGCTCACCTCGCCGAGCAGCCGCACCGCCACCGCGCCGCGCACGGTCAGATGGATCTCATGGAGGACGATCACCGCGAGCACGGCGAACAGGGCCAGGGACACCCCCCGAGGCCCTCGCCGGGAGAGCTCCTTCACAGGAGCGACGACGATGGCCTGCCACTCTCCCCGCAGGACGCGGCCCACTGTCCGCCGCAGCCGGGAGAGCACTCCCCCGCCGCCGGGCGGCTGCTGCGGGCCCTGGACTTCTCGAGCATCCTCACGACGACCGTCGGCAACGTGCGACACCGGCTGATCAACCCCCACGCTCACAGCGCCAGGCGGTCATCTCAATCGGCGCATCGGTATATCCATGCACCTTAATTCGTCCATCAGACCGAAAGCACCTCACACCAGGGATTGTCGTCCCAGAAATCTGCTGGTCCCGTGCGCGCTGAACCGCAGGCGGGAACGCCACGTATGAGAGGAGGGCCCCTGACACCGGGCCCTCCGGCGCGCACGGCGCCGGCTCGATGCGAACCAGGGGGCAGGGATGAAGCACGCACGACGCAGGCTGCAGCGCATCGCGCGGCTGGCGGCGGTCGGCGGACTGCTCTGCGGCGGACTGATGGTCACCAGCGCCGTGGCGAGCGAACCCCCTGGAAGAACGACGGCCGGCGGCGTCCCGGGCGACAACGATCTGGGCTCGCGACTCGTCTCGGATCTCGGCGACACGCGGACCGCCGGCACCTGGATCGCCGCGGACGGGCGGCAGGTCGTCGCCGTGACGGACGACGACGCGGCCACCGAGGTCAAGCGGTCGGGGGCGCGGGCGGCCGTCGTGCAGCACAGCATGAGCGACCTCCGCGCCGCCACCACGACGCTGAGCGAGGCCCCTCGCGTCCCCGGCACGGCCTGGTCGGTGGACTACGCGACCAACAAGGTCGTCGTACAGGCCGACAGCACCGTCTCCAAGAGCGACTGGTCGCAGATGACCGACGTCGCCGAGGGGATCGGCGGATTCGTGGAGATGCAGCGGACGCCCGGCGCGTTCACCACGCGGGTCAACGGCGCTGAGCCGATCCTCGCCGGCAACGGCCGCTGTTCCGCCGGATTCAACGTCACCAACGGCCAGAGCGACTTCATCCTGACGGCCGGGCACTGCGGTCCCGTCGGCACCCCGTGGTTCGGGGAGCAGCAGGGCAGTCAGCAGATCGGCGCGACGACGTCGAGCAGCTTCCCCGGCTCCGACTTCTCCCTCGTCCAGTACGCGGAGGGCCAGACGCCCGGCAACGCCAACGTCGTGAACATCGGCGACGGCAAGGGCGTGCAGATCACCGGGGCCGCGGACCCCTTCGTCGGCCAGCAGGTCTTCCGCAGCGGCAGCACCACCGGGCTGCGCCCGGGCCGGGTGACCGCGGTGAACGCGACCGTGAACTACCCCGAGGGCACGGTCACCGGCCTGACCGCGACCACCGTCTGCGCCGAGCCCGGGGACAGCGGGGGCCCGCTGTTCTCACAGGGTCTGGCGCTGGGCGTGACGTCCGGCGGCAACGGCGACTGCACCAGCGGAGGCGTCACCTACTTCCAGCCGGTGACCCGGGCTCTGTCGAACCTCGGGGTGGCTCTGATCGGCGCCACCGCGCCCGCGAACGGCGCCGGCGGCGCCCAGCCGCCGCTCGACCCCGCCGCGGTGCCGCCGAGCACCGGACGGAACTCGCCCCTCGACCCGGGGCAGACCGCACAGGCGGGCAGCGGCCTGGCCACGTTCAGCGAGTACCTGGGCCCCAAGGGCCTGGCGCCCGGACTGGTCGTCCTCGCAGTGAGCCTCCTCGGTCTGATCCTCACCCGCTCGATCTGGTCGGCTCAAGATCGTCGTCGCTACCGCATGCACTACTCCCAGAGCTGGAACTGACCCACGGGCACGGGGCCGCCGGCCGCGCGTAGGGCGAACGGATGAAACGCGCCGACGTCGGCCTGCGGCACGCCGGAGCAGCCGCCGGCCCTCGGCGAGGATGGCCGGCATGCCGTCAAACGGGACAGCTGGGGAGCGCGGCCCCCTCCTCGACTGCAATGTCCATCTGTGGGACCAATCCGAGAACCCCGTCTTCTGGCTCACGGACCGCACGGTGCTGCGGGACCTGATCGGGAACTACGACGCGCTGCCCGACCGGTACACGCTCGCGGACTACGAGCGCGACACGGCGGGCCGCGGCGTCGGCGGCGTCATCTGGTCGGACGCCGGCGCCGCGGACCCCTTGGCTGCCGCCGCGTGGGCGGCCGGCCAGCAGGGCGAGCACGGGCTCGTCAGAGGGATCGTCACACTCGGCGATCCCGCCTCCCCCGACTTCCCCGCGTTCGTACGCCGTTGCCGCGACGTGCCTCTCATCACCAGCGTGCGCGTACGCCTCGCCGCCTCGCTCAGGGACACGAGCACGCCCGCGACGCCCCGATCGGCGCCCGACGACGAGACGACGCACGCCAACCTGGAACTGCTCGCCGAAAGCGGCCTCGTCGCCACCGTGGAGGCCACCGGCGACCAGCTCGACGCCGTGGCCACGCTGGTCGAACGCCACCCGGAGCTGCTGTTCGTGGTGGACCACTTCGGCTGGCCGACCGACCACAGCGACGCGGGGCGGCGCGAGCACCTCGACCGTCTGAAGCACATCGCCGGCCGCCCCAACACCGCCACCCGGATCGACGCGCTGAGCACCGTCTTCGGGAACTGGACGCTCGAGCAGGCGCGTTCCTGGCTGCTCCCCGTGACCGAGACCTTCGGCCCTGACCGCTGCATGCTCGGCTCCGATCTCCCGATCGACCGGTTCGACGCGGTGTACGAGGCGTACGACGCCGCCTTCGCCGGGTACACGGACGCCGAGCTCCGGATGCTCTTCCACGACACGGCGGAACGCTGGTACACACCCGGCTGACCGGTCGCGCGCCCGGCACAGCCCGTCAGTGCGACCCGCTGCCGAGGGTGAACGCCTGCCAGCGCACCCCGTCGGCCGAGAGCCTGTAGCGCCCGTGGCCATAGCTGTCGCTCCACAGGTATCCCAGAGGCGTCCAGCCGACGGAACCGGCGAGACCCCCGTCTCCCGCCGGGCGGAACGTGCGTCCGCCGTCGGTGCTGCGGTGGACGCCGTGCTCGCCGTGGACGGTCACGCTCCCGTCCTGGGCGGCTATCAGACCGCCGAGGATCGAGCGCGGCTCCCGGCCCTTGCGGAACGTCCACACCTTGGCCCAGGTGGCCCCGTCGTCGGTGCTGCGGTAGACAGCCAGCAGTCCGTTCTTCACACGCTCCGCCGCGGGCAGGCCGCCCGGCTGGGCCGCGTACACCACGCCCTTGCCGGACGCGACCCGCAGGCTCCAGCCGCTGCGCGGGGCGCCGGGCAGGGAGGCCGTCGTCCAGCTGCGCGCCCCGTCTCGGGTGACGGCGAGAGCAGGCGCGCCGGTCTCCGGATCCAGGCCCGAGACCCACCGCGAGCCGTCCGGCAGGTCCCCGGCAGGCTCCATCGGGCCCCTCAACGGAGGCTGGGCGGCCAGCGCACGGAGCTGTCCGGTGTCCGGCATGACGGCGACGATCCGGCTCTTGGCGCAGCTGTTCTCGTCGGCTTCCTCGACGCACTGCGCGCGAAGCGCCGCACTCGGCCCTATCGCCCCGACCACGCCGCTCGGCTTCGTCGTCCCAGGCATCCAGGAACGGCCGCCGTCGCGGGTGAACCATGTGCGGTCCGGATCCCCGGCCCCTTCCGCGACCAGGGCCCGACCGGGACCCAGCACGGTCAGGGCTGCCGTGACTCCGTCGCCCCCGCGTATGTCCGGCAGCGGGGACGTGCGCAGCGTCCAGGCGTCGGCGCCTGCGTCCAGAGCCGCGAGGTGCTGCCGACAGCTGGACTGGTCGGGCTCGGCTGGCTCCCGCGTGCACTGGGCCAGCAGCGCGAAGCCGCTGCCGTCTGCCGAGAAGCCCACGCTGTGCGACCAGCCGGGAAGATCCCCGCCCGACGGGATGCGGAAGCGGGCGGGCGACGGAGGGGCCGGCGCGGCTTTCCCCGCCGCCCGGCCGGGCGCCGTCGGCGGATCGCCGCTGCAGCCGGTCAGGACGGCGGCGACGAGCATGAGTGACAAGGCGGTCGTCCGGATACGCATGCGCTCCCCCAGGTCCGGTGTGACGGCCCCCGGCGGGACCGTCGTCTCTGATACACCGGCCGACGCCTCGGGGTTCCCATCGAGAGCGCCTTTTCCGAGCGGTCTTCCGACCGGCCCCCTCGTCCGCTGGACAACCGGCCGTCTGCCCTCGGGGAGCGCGCAGGACGAGGACGTCGCAGGAGTCGCAGGACGCGCCGCGTCGGGCGACCATGGAACGAGCCCGGCGGGGAGGGAGCGCGGCAGGCCAGGAGCGTCGGAGACAGGGGGCCCTCAACGGGAGACTGCTGTGGCGCACACCGATGTACTGGTCGTGGGAGCAGGCCCGGTCGGGCTGACGGCGGCGGCTGAGCTGCGCCGCCGCGGCGTGGGCTGCCGCATCGTCGACAAGCTCCCCGCCCGCCTGCCCTATGCGAAGGCCGTGGGGATCCAGCCCAGGACCCTGGAGCTCTGGGACCGGATGGGCATGGTCCGGGCGGCGTTGGACTCCGCCGCGCCGATGCGCGGCCAGATCGCCTACGTCAACGGCGTCGAGCAGTTCCGCATCGAGATGCAGCTCCCGCCGGAAGTCCCGTACGGCTTCGCCTGTCTGCCGCAGTACGAGACCGAGCGGCTGCTCGAAGAGCACCTCGCCCGCTGGGACACCAGGATCGAGCGCGGCACCGAGCTGCTCTCGTTCGAGCAGGACGAGGGCGGAGTCTGGAGCCGGCTCGCGACGCCGAACGGCGAGGTCGAGGAGTTCCGGTCCCGGTTCCTCATCGGCTGCGACGGCGCGCACAGCGTTGTGCGCAAGACGCTCGGGCTGTCCTTCGAGGGCGGTGCGTTCCCCGAGGAGTACATGCTGGCGGACGTGGAGGTCGGCTGGAGCCTGCCGGCCGGCTACGGCGTGCGCGCGATGCATATGACCGACGGCTCGACCGACGACCTGATGGTCTGCATCCCGCTGCCCGGCACATCGCGCTACCGCGTGTCCATGCTGGTCCCGCCCGAACTCTCCGTGCAGGAGCAGCAGGCGGCGGGCGGCGAGGACGTCGCGCACGGTCTGGAAGGCGGCCGCGCCCCGGGGCTCGAACACGTCCAGGCGGTCCTCGACCGGCTCGCGCCGGAGCCGGCCACCGCGTCCGCGCTCCGCTGGTCGTCGATCTTCCGTATCAGCCACCGGCTGGTGGACCGATACGGCGACGGCCGGGTCTTCGTCGCCGGGGACGCGGCGCACATCCATCCGCCGACCGGCGCGCAGGGCATGAACACCGGCGTCCAAGACGCGTACAACCTCGCCTGGAAGCTGGCCCTGGCCGTCGCGGGCACTGCCGGACCCGAGCTGCTGAGCAGCTACGACGCCGAACGTCGGCCGATTGGCGAGGAAGTGGTGAGCCGCACCGTGCGGCACGCGAAAGCCGGCGTCACCGCGGACGCCGACGACGCCTCGACCATCCTCCTGCGCGAAGCCCAGCTCCTGCTCGACTACCGCGGCAGCCCGATCGTCGGAGCGAGCACGCCCGGCCACAGCGGGCCCGACGCGGGCGACCGGGCGCCCGACTGCGGCGGTCTCGTGCGGGACATCGCCGCGTTCCCTTTGAGGCTGTTCGACCTGCTGCGCGCCTGCGAGGGCCACCTGCTGCTGCTCTACGCGGACGGCCAGGACACGGCGGCGCAGTCGACGGCGGCGCACCTGGAGGAACTGGCGGCCGCGGCACGGCGGCTGACCCACGGCCAGGTGGACGCGTACGCGATTCTGGCCCAGGACGTGCGGGCGGACGTACGGGAGAAGGTCCTGGCCGGCGGCCTGACGCTGCCCACCGTCCACGACAGCCGCGGGGAGTTCCAGCGCGCCTACGGCGCCGAGAGCGCGACCGGGTTCCTGATCCGTCCGGACGGCTATGTGGGCCTTCGGCTGGCCTCGGGAGACGCCTCGGAGCTGGCGGAGCACCTGAGCCGCGTGTTCCGTACATGACGGAGGGCGCGGACTGCTCCTGCCACAGACCTGAGTGTGTCAGCGCGCCGCCGGCTCCGCGCGGCGGTAGCCTCGCCCCTGAACTCGCGCCCGCAGCCCGGGGGTCCGCACGTGCAGCAGTCGTTCTTCGCTCTCTTCCTCAGCCGTCTGCTGGGCGCCCGTTGGTGGCGGACGTTTCACGCGCAGGCCGCCCTGTGGGTGTCGCTGGGCGCCGTCGTCGTGGTGGTGGCGGGGTCGGCGCTGGTCGTTCCCGCCGAGGAAGGCGCTCCGGGGGCCAACATCACCTCGTTCCCCAAGGCCCTGTGGTGGTCCGTCGAGACCGCGACGACGGTCGGGTACGGAGACCTGTATCCGGTGACCCTCTGGGGCCGGGTCATCGCCTCGGTGATCATGCTGGCCGGGATCACGAGCTTCGGCATGGTCACGGCGGCCATCGCCACCTGGTTCGTCGGCAAGGCGGAGCAGGACGCGCACCGCCTGGGCACGGCGGTCCGGCAGGTCGCCCACGAGGGCGACGAGGCGTTCCACTCCGAGGTGCGGGCGCTGCACGAGCGGTTCGACCGCGTCGAGCGCCTGCTCGCCGACCGCGGGGGACGGTGAGCAGGCGCTCGACGCAGTCGGCAGTGAGAACCGGTCATGGGCGAGGCAGGCCGTCGCCGCCGGCTTACGGCGATGAGTTTCGGCGGAGGCCGCAGTCCTCACTGGTGGACGTAGCCCAATGCCGTATCCGCGCCGGAAGAGGCGCGCCGCAGGAAGGACGGGACGATGGCCGACGACGAAGGACAGATCCGCACCCTGATCGAGCAGTGGGCCGAGGCGGTGCACGCCGCCGACCTGGCAGGCGTCCTGGCGGACCACGCCGACGACATCGTGATGTTCGACGTGCCGCCGCCCCATGACGGCGTGCGCGGCATCGACGCCTACCGCGACACATGGCCGCCGTTCTTCGAGTGGCAGACGCAGGGCGCGTCGTTCGAGATCCTCTCCCTGGACGTGATCGCCGGCGACGACGTCGCCTTCGCATACGCCTTGCTGCGCTGCGGAACGCCGAAGGAGCTCGCCGAGCAGCCCGCCACCCGTCTGCGGCTGACGATCGGACTCCGCAAGGAGCAGGGCCGCTGGGTCTTCGCGCACGAGCACCACTCGTTCGCGGACGCCTCCGTCGCGCCCGCCGGGGACTCCGCGGCCACGGCGTCGGGACGGTAGGCCCGGCGATGCAGGCCGCGCGGGCGTACCTCGCGTCGGCTCATCCCCCGGAGGGGAAGGCCAGTTCCGTCCAGATGGTCTTGCCCGACTTGGTGTAGCGCGTGCCCCACCGCTGAACGAGCTGGGCGACGATGAACAGGCCGCGCCCGCCCTCGTCGTCCTCCGCGCTGTGCCGCAGGTGCGGCGAGGTGTGGCCGGTGTCCGCGACCTCGCACACCAGCGTGCGATCACGGATGAGGCGCAGATGCAGCGGGCCGCCGGCGTGCCGGACGGCGTTGGTGACCAGCTCGCTGACGACGAGCTCGGTCGCGAACGCCAGCTCGGCCAGTCCCCACTTCTCCAGCTGCCCGGTGGCGAGCTCCCGGGCGCGGCCCACCGCGACGGGCTCGGCGGGCAGCTCCCAGTCCGCGACCTGCGCGCTGCCGAGCTGGCGGGTCCGCACGAGCAGCAGCGCCGTGTCGTCGGCCGTCGTGCCGTCCGGCAGGAGCTCGGCCAGCGCCCGGTCGCAGGTCTCCTCCAGACAGTCGCCGCCCTCGCTGAGCACCCGCCCCAGGATCTCCATCCCCAGGTCGATGTCCCGGTCGCGGGCCTCGACGAGGCCGTCGGTGAACAGGGCCATCGACGTGCCCACCGGCAGCTCGATCTCCAGGGACTCGAACGGCAGGCCGCCCAGGCCCAGCGGCGGCCCGGCCGGGAGGTTCGGGAACGCCAGACGGCCTCCCGGGTACACGATGGCCGGCGGCAGATGGCCTGCCCGTGCCATCGTGCACCGCCGCGAGACCGGGTCGTAGACCGCGTAGAGGCAGGTCGCGCCCGTCGCGTCGTCCTCGGGAGGGGCGGCGGACGCGCCGACGGCGTCCCACTGCTCCTCCGCCGCCTGCCCCACCAGCCGGTCGAGCCGGGCCAGCAGCTCGTCGGGGGACAGGTCCAGCTGGGCCAGCGCGCGCACGGTCGTGCGCAGCCGCCCCATGGTGGCCGCGGCCTGCAGGCCGTGGCCGACGACGTCCCCGACGACGAGCCCGACGCGGGTGCCGGAGAGCGGGACGACGTCGAACCAGTCGCCGCCCACTCCGGTCTCGTCGTCCGTGGGCAGGAAGCGGTAGGCCACGTCGACCGCCGACTGCTGCGGCAGGTGCTGGGGCAGCAGCTGGCGCTGGAGGGCGAGCGAGGCGGTGCGCTCACGGGCGAAGCGCCGGGCGTTGTCGATGCACACCGCCGTACGGTTCGCGAGCTCGTCGGCGAGTGCGACCTCGCCGCCGTCGAAGGTCGCCGACGGAGCGCGCCGGAAGGTGATGAGCCCCAGCGCGCCGCCCCCTGCCCGCAGCGGCACGACCAGCGTGTCCTCCGCCCGGACGAGCCCGCCCGAGGAGAGGCTGCGCCGCTGGGGGGAGCCGGGCGGATAGTCGACGGGGAACGGCTGCCGGCTCTGGGGCGGTCCGCCCGGCCCGTGCGCCCCGGCGGAGCGGGAGGCGATGCGCAGGAGCGTCGCGGCGGCGAGACCGCCGGCCCCCAGCGTCTCTCCTTCCAGGACCTCCTGTGCGAGGTCGACCGTGACCGTGTCGGCGAAGTCCCCGACCGCCACCGTGGCGACCTCCTCCGCGGTGACGGTCACGTCCAGGACGGCGCCGATGCGCCGGCCCGCCTCGACGAGCAGTGCGAGCCGCCGCTGCGCCTCGTAGCGGTCGGTGATGTCGAAGGCGTCCTCGCACACCCCGAGCACCTGGCCGTCGGCGTCCTGGAGCCGGTAGTACGAGCACGACCAGAGGTGCTCGGACCCGGGCTCGCTGGGCGGCTGGCCGCGGAAGTGCAGGTCGACGATGGGCTGGCCGGTGTCCAGTACGTGATGGAGCACGGCGTCGAGGGTGTCGGGGAACCCCTCGGTGATGAATCGTCCGCTGGAGTAGAGCTCGTCGGCCCGCATGCCTCGGAAGTCGTCGAAGGGCCGGCCGATCTCGCGCTCGTACGCGGAGTTACACCAGGTCAGACGCAGGTCGTTGCCGTAGATGGCCAGGCCGACGGGCGACTGGGTGGCCAGCCCCTGCATGAGGGCCAGCCGGGACTCCCACAGCCGCAGGCCTTCCAGCTCGGTCGCGACGAGGACGCGGGCGGCCCCGCCGTCGCCGGGCAGCTCGCAGATCACGGTCGCGACCGGCAGCTCGTGGCCGTCGCGGCGGCGCGCGAGGCGGATCTCACGGCCGCTGGGCGTCGGGCCGCCGTCCCAGACCGCTCCCGACGCGGGCGCGGCTGGCGCGGCGGGCGCGGCCTCCTCGGCGGCCGTCGGCGCGGAGTGCTCAGCCGCGGCGGCCCCCTCCCGCACTGGCAGGAAGTCCTCCAGGGGCTTGCCGACGAGCTCGTCCTGCGGGTAGCCCAGAAGGGTCTCCGCCGAGCGGCTCACCCCGATGATCCTGTCCTGGGCGTCGAGGACCACCGTGGCCGCCCGGGTGACGTCGAGGGGACCACGGAAATCGGCCTCGCTGACCGCGTTCCCTGCGCCCATGGCGCCACCGGCCCGATTCATTGCCTCCAGAATCTGCCGGGACCGGTGCGGGCACAACCGCAGCGCGCCTGCGCCGGGCGCGGGCAGAGCCCGGCCCCGAGCGTGGGGCCGGGCTCTGCCGGGACGACGGCCGTCGGGGCGCGTCCCCTATGGCGCTCAGGCGCCTATAGCGGTCAGGCGCCGGGCGGACGGAACTCGACGGTCTTCTTGGCGGCCGCGTCGATGTCGCTGGGGCTGATGAGCGGGATCGCCCTGGACTGCACCGTTCCGGTGGCGCGGACCGCCATGGAGGTGGCGACCATGCAGATGTCGTCGGGCATGTCCACGACGCAGTACAGGTCGTCGTCGCCGAAGGCGAAGTACATCCATTCGAGCCTGCCCCCACAGGACCTGAGCACCTGCTCGACGGCGTCCCTGCGGCCCGTACCGCCTTCGGAAAGCAGGCCATTGGTTCCCTCAGCGGTGTAGCTGGCCTGGACCAGGTACTTGGGCACGCGCCTCTCCCTTCTCCGGATGCACCGCGACTGCGGCCACTCTCACCTTTGGACACCGGGGGCGGTCCGGCCATCCAGAGGCCGCCGAGCGGGGCGCCCGCCCGCCCCCGGACCTCTGGGCGACCGGGTGCGAACGGGCAGTGGATCATGGAGGAACAGGCAGGCTCGTCCGCCCGCGCCGGAGCGCTCGCGCACCATGGCGTCAGGCCGATTGCTCCCCCAGCCATTCGGCCCGCAGCGGTCTCGGAGCCGGCGCGCGGAGGGATCCCGCCGACGGCTCCGAGGCCCTCGCGCGTCCCGCCTCCCCGCGCGCTCCCCATGGTGTGGTCCACACCACTAACCGACTGCTAACCGTCACCGCGATGAACTCCTCCGCGTACCGCAGAACAGGGCCACCGCCCAGGAGGAAACGCCATGACGCTGACCAACCGCCGCTTCCGCGCCACCGCCACGATCGTCGGTCTGGGGCTGGCCGGAACGCTGACGACCGTCGCCGCCGCCTCGTCGCCCGAGGACGGCGAGAGCGGCGGCGCGGCACGCGGCCCCGCCGCCTCCAGCACGCGGATCCACGCGCTGCCCGGCGACCAGGTGTTCCCCGAGAGCGTCGCCGTCGACCCCGCGAGCGGCCGGTTCTTCGTCGGCTCGGTGAAGGACGGCACGATCTTCACCGGCAAGGTGGGCAGCACGAAGCTCTCGGTGTTCTCCCCGGCCGGGGCCGACGGCCGGACCATCGCCACCGGCCTGGCCTTCGCCGGCGACCGGCTCGTCGTCGCCGGCCGGCAGACCGGCCAGATCTTCGTGTACGACACCAGGACGGGCCGTCTGGTGAGCAGGCTCGACACCGGACTGCGCGCCAGCCAGACGTTCCTCAACGACGTCACGATCGCACCGGACGGCAGCGCGTACATCACCGACTCGGTCGCGCCGGTGCTGTGGCGCGCCAAGCCGACGGGCAAGGGCTACCGGCTGGAGCGGTTCATGGACTTCACCGGCACCGCCGTGAAGTACGTGTCCGCCGCGGGCGCGCCGGGCATCAATGTCAACGGCATCGTCGCGAGCCCCGACGGCCGCTACCTGATCATCGGCAAGCGCAACGAGAACGCCCTGTTCCGGGTCGAGCTCGGCGCCAAGACGGTCAGCCGCGTCGCCCTGCCCGAGGGAACCCTCAGCACCCCGGACGGCCTCGTGCTCGACGGCCGCACCCTGCACGTGGTGCAGAACCTGCCGGGCTCGGTGGAGTCGCTGACGCTGGCCAAGGACTTCGGCTCGGCCCGTTCGGCGTCGGAGATCTTCGACGAGTCGTTCGCCTTCCCGACCGGCGCCGCGCTGCACCGCGGACGGCTGCTGGTGGTCAGCTCCCAGTTCAACACCCTGGGCAGCCCGGCCGCCGTCAGCGGCACCACCCCGCCGAAGCTCCCGTTCTGGGTCTCCCAGCTGCGCGTCCCGGCCCCGTCCCACGGCTGAGCCCCGGGCGCGGAGTTGTAAGACGCGGAGCCGCCCCGCCTCCCGGGCTCGCCTCGGCGGGCCCGGGAGGCGAGCGGCCAGGGCCGCCGTCCGAGCGCTGGGCGGCGAGGGAGCACGGAACGAGAGGCGGGCGATACTGCACCATGCGGATCCTCGTAGTGGAAGACGAACGCGACCTCGCGGACGGCATAGCCGACGGCCTGCGGGGCGAGGGCTACGCCGTCGACGTGGCCGACGACGGCCCGGCCGCGCTCGATCTGCTGGCCGTCACCCCGTACGACCTCGTCTGCCTGGACCTCCTGCTGCCCGGCATGTCCGGGGTGGAGGTCTGCACCCGCGTCCGCCGCTTCGGCGGCGCTCCGCCGGACGCCGAGGCGCCGCGGATTCTGATGCTCACCGCGCTGGACGCCGTCTCGGACCGCATCCGGGGGCTCGACGCGGGGGCCGACGACTACCTGGTCAAGCCGTTCGACTTCGACGAGCTCATGGCGCGGGTGCGAGCGCTCCTGCGCCGCGACGCCGGCCGATCGGGGGCGGTGCTGCTCTGCGGCGACCTCGCCCTGGACACCGCCCGCGGCGAGGCGCGCCGAGGGGAGCGGCTGCTGCGGCTCAGCCCCAAGGAGTTCGCGCTGCTGCGCTACTTCATGGCCAACCCCGACCGCGCCATCTCCGCCGAAGAGCTGATCGACCACGTCTGGGACGAGAACCTGGACCCCTTCAGCCAGGTGGTCAAAGTGGCGGTCCTCGGCCTGCGCCGGAAACTCGACCCGCAGGGTCTGCACCAGCCGCTGATCACCGTCCGCGGCCTCGGCTACCGCCTCAGGAGCAGCGCATCATGATCGCGACATGGGTGGACCGGCTGCCCGTCCGGCTGCGCTCGGCCCGCACCCGACTGGCCTTCGTGTACTCGTCCCTGGTCTTCGCGCTCGCCGCGGCCATGGTGACGGTGCTCTACTTCGTCTGCGGCGCCGCGCTCACCAGGCGGTCGCTGGCCGACGAGGTGACGCGCACCGGAGGCGTCGTGACGGACGGCCGGTTCACCGCGGTGGACGCCGACCCGGCCTCGCTGATCCCCTTCGAGGCGGCGGCGAACCGGGCGACCCTCGCCACGCTGCGCGAGCTGCTGGCGTGGAGCCTGCTCGGACTGTTCGTCATCAGCGTCTTCATCGGCCGGCTCGTCGCCGGGCGCGTCCTGGCGCCCGTGGACCGGCTGATCTCCACCGCCCGTCAGATCCAGGCGACGGACCTGACCCGGCGCATTCGCCACCAGGGACCTGACGACGAGCTCAAACGGCTCTCCGACACCTTCGACGACATGCTCGCGCGGCTGGACACGGCGTTCCGCTCCCAGCAGCGCTTCGTCGCGGACGCCAGCCATGAGCTGCGCAACCCGCTCGCGGTCATACGTACCAATCTCGACCTCGCCTTGCGGGGAATCCCGGCCGAGGCGTCCGTGCAGCCGGCTCTCCAGCGGGTCAGCCGCGCCGCCCACCGGATGACGGCCATCGTCAACGACCTGCTCGCGCTGGCTCGCTGGGAGACCCCTCGGCAGTCCTACGACCTCGTCGACGTCGCCGCCCTCAACGCACAGATACGCGACGACTCCCGCACCCTGGCCGCGCTCGCCGACGTCCGCGTGGCGGGGCGGGACGCGGACGATCTCGTCGTCCTCGGCGACGCCGAGGCGCTGCGGCGGGCGATCGGCAACCTCGTGGACAACGCCGTCCGCCATGCCGCACGCGGCTCGACGGTCCAGGTGAGCGGAGCGAGGACCGTCGGCGGGGTGCACATCACCGTGCACAACGACGGCCCGCCCATCGAACCGGCCGACCAGGCACGCCTGTTCGACCGCTTCTGGCGGGGCGGCAGCCGGGCCGACTACCCGGGCACGGGCCTGGGCCTGTCGATCGTGCAGCGCGTGGTCGCCGGCCACAGCGGCGCCGTCGCCGTCCGCTCCGACGCCGCCTCGGGCACCGCGTTCACCATCTCCCTCCCGCCGGCCCGGCTGCCGCGCGCGGGCGCCCCGGCCCCCGCCCCGGGGCCGAGGAAGAGCGGCGCCCCGGGCGCCTCCCCCGCGTGACTGCGGCGGCAGTCACACCGCGCTCAGTCATGTGACGGGTCTCTCGCCCCCGAACGAAGGTGCACACTGCAACAACCGCCCCGCTCAGAGGCCTCGACGACGCGCCTCGGGCGCCCCGCCGGAGGCGCCGCCGGGCGGACCGACCATCCCCCGCACGCCCCCATGTGGAGACCAAGTGGATCCCCTCCGCGTCCCCCTGCTCGACTCCGACGCCCTCCGCGTCGCCGTGCTCGCCGCCGACCCGCTCGTCGCCGCGGGCATCGCCGCCTACCTCGAGGCGAGCGGTCAGGTCACGCTCCTGGCCGCCGACGCACGCGATCAGGCCGACGTCTGCGTCGTGCTTGATAACGATGTCAACGAAGGGACGCTCGCCCGGATGGAGCGCGTCTGCAAGGAGGCGGCCAACCCCCGGCTGCGTATCGTCCTCGTCGCGGACTCGATCCGCGAGCACCATCTGATACGGGCGGTCAACTACGGCCTGTCCAGCGTGGTCCTGCGCCGGGAGGCTGTGCGCGAACGCGTCGTCAGCGCCGTCGTGGGAACCCGCCGGGGCCGGTCGGAGATGCCCTCCGTCGTCCTGGGCTGGCTGATCGAGCACGTCCGGTCGATCCAGCGCGACGTGCTGGCGCCGCACGATCTGACGGTCGCAGGACTGCACACGCGCGAGACCGAGGTGCTCAAGCTCCTCGCGGACGGGATGGACACCGCCGAGATCGCGGAGCGGCTGAACTTCTCCGAACGGACCATCAAGAACATCATCCACGGCATGATGCACCGTCTGAAGCTCCGCAACCGCGCGCACGCCGTCGCCTACGCGCTGCGCAACGGGGTGCTCTGACCCGTCGCCGGCTGCCCGGGCGGCAGGCGGCAGGCGGCAGGCGGCAGGCGGCAGGCGGCAGGCGGCAGGCGGCAGGCGGCAGGCGGCACAGGCTGCCCCGAAGCACGCGGCGAGCGAGGTCCACCCCCACAGCAGACCTTCCTCGCCGGCGGAGACCGCATGCGTGCTCCGGGACCGCCCGGCGGCCGCGCGGGGGGTGCGGCCAGTTCCGAGTATCCGCCGGTCGCAGCGGCGCCGGGCGTCGAGCTGCCCTTTCGTACCGGGCGGCTGCCCCTCCGCCCTCAGCAGGCGTACCGGGCGGCTGCCCCTCCGCCCTCAGCCGGCCGCCTGTCCTGACGCCGCGCGGGCCGACGGCGCCGGGCCCGGCCGGTTCAGGCGATCGGCGGGCGAGCGGAGTCCGCGCCCGACGATGCCGCCGCCAGCGCGTCCCGCAGGGCCGCTCTCGACGTGATCCCGAGCTTGGGGAAGATCTTGTAGAGGTGGCTGCCCACCGTACGGTGAGAGAGGTTCAGACGCTCGCCGATCTGCTTGTTCGTCAGACCCGCGCCGGCCAGCGTGGCGATCTGCGCCTCCTGGGGCGTCAGCAGCGCGCCCTTCTCCCCCGCGTGCGTCACCTGCAGGCCGGTCGCCCGCAGTTCGTTGCGGGCGCGCTCGGCCCACGGCGCCGCGCCGAGCGCTTCCAGCGCGCGCAGGGCGGGCCAGAGCTGATCGCGGGCGCGCATCACGTCACGGGCGCGGCGCAGCCACTCGCCGTACAGCAGCTGAACCCGCGCGTACGCGAACGGCCACCGTGCCGCCCCGTCGGTCGAGAGCGCCTCCTCGAAGCGCGTTGCGCGCTCCTCGTCCGGCGCGCACAGGGCCTCGGCGCCCGCGACGAGGAGGGCGATCCGGCTGGAGACGCGCCACAGCTCCGCGCGCCGGGCCGCGTCGAGATGCGCCTGCACCTGGTCGGCGCGGCCGCAGCGCACGGCCGCCTCGACGACGTCCATCACCATCGCCGGGCCGTGGTGGCTGCGGTACGGCAGCGTTCCGAGCGGGCTCACGCGCCCCGCCCACGCCAACGCCTCCTCGTAGCCGCCGCGGCCGAGGGCGTCCACCACCTGGGCGTGGCGCACCGCCGCGATCGCCATGCCGGCGCTCCGCGGCCCCGCCCACGCCACGACCTCGTCGGCCAGCGCGTGCACCGCGTCGCCGCGCCCGCGCGCCGCGGCGAGCTGGGCGGCCTGGCAGCGGAGCAGGCAGCCGAGGTACTGGTAGCCGCCTGACCGTGCGGCCTCCAGCGCCTCGGCGACCACCTCGTCGGCGCGGTCCCATCGCCCGGCGAGGAAGTCGTCCGCGAAGGCCAGAAGCGCACCGGTGAGCCGGCCCACGTGCGCGCCGCCCTGAGCCCCTTGCGCCCCGCTCAGGGCCGCGCCGCGGACGGACTCCCTGTGCTCGGCGAGCCCGTCGACCAACAGGGCCGCGAGGCCGAGCCGGTTGGCCCGCCGGTGGTCCGGGGCCGTGGACAGCGCGGCGAACTGCGCCGTGAGCCGCGTTCGTACGCTCTCGGCCCGCGCGGCGGTGTCGGTGAGCGCGACGCGGTACAGCCCGGTCAGCCCGGACGGCTGACGGCACGTCTTATCGAGGGCCGCGTCCAGGGCGGCCCACAGATCGGCGCGCGCGGCGGACTGGCAGACGAACAGCAGGAGGTACTCGGCGTCTTCGCCATCGGGGCCTCCCTCATGGTCCCCGCCGTGGTCCCCGTCATGGCCCCCGTCGTGGTCCCCGTCCTGTTCGTCGGCGCAGGCGAGGCGGTCCTCTGGTCGGCGCCTCGCGTCGGCGAGAGCGCGCAGGAGCAGCCGGTGGGCGGCTTCGAGGTCGCCGTCCTGGTGGACGAGGAGATAGGCGCGGGCGACGGCGACGCTCTGAGCGGGAGCGGCGCCGCTCGGCCCGTCGGCGTAGCCGATCCCCTCGGCGTCCTGGAGCAGGCCGGCGGCGTGGCCGAGCTGCCCGGACCTGCTTGCCGCGTATGCGGCGGCGGCCAGCCGTCGCACCTGGTCCGCGGGCCCGGGGCTCAGCTCGGCGGCCCGCGAGAACGCGGTTGCGGCCGTCGACGTCCCGTCGCGCCGGGCGGATCGCCCGGCCGCGGCTTCGAGGGCCCGGGCGATCAGCTCGTCGGGCTCGATGACCGACTCGGCCAGGTGCCAGACGCGGCGGTCGGGGTCGTCGCTCAGCGCGTCGGCCAGGGCGCGGTGAGCGGAGCGGCGTTCGTGGGGCGGGGACGTCTGGCAGACGGCCGAACGGATCAACGGGTGACGGAACTCCAGGCGCCGCCGGTCGACGCGGATCAGCCCCGCGAGTTCGGCGGCCGCCACCGCGTCGGCGTCCCAGCCGTCGCCGGCCGCGGCGCGAATCGTCTGCAGACTGCCCGACCGCTCAAGGGCGACCAGCAGCAACAGGCGGTGCGCGGCGGACGGGAGGAAGCGCACCCGGTCGACGTACAGGCGCTCGAGGCGACCGCTGAGCGGCAGGCTCTCGGGCAGCGCCCCGCGCCCGGCCAGCTGACGCGCGCTCAGCGCGGCGGGCAGCTCGACCAGCGCCAGCGGATTGCCCGCGGCCTCCGCCACGGACGGCCGGCGGCAGAGCGGGGTGCGCCGCGTCCAGCAGCTGCCCGGCCGCCTCGGCGTCCAGCGCGGCGACCACGGCCTCGGGCAGGCCCGCCTGGTCGAGCGGGCTGTCGGTCCCTGGCCGCGCCGCGCCCAGGAAGGCGACTCCCGCTCCGGTCCGCCGGACGACGAAGGCCAGCACCTCGGCGCTGCTGGGGTCGATCCACTGGGCGTCGTCGACGACGATCCGCAGCGCCCCGGCCTGCTCCGCCGCGCACTCCACCAGCGCCAGGGCCGCGACGGAGACGGCGAGCCGGTCCGGCGCGTCTCCCCCGACCACGCCGAACGTGCGGTCGAGCGCGTACCGCTGGCGCTGGGGCAGCGTCCCCGCCCACTCGCGCAAGGGGTGCAGCACCTGGTGGAGTCCCGAGAACGCCAGGCCCGCCTCGCATTCGAGCGCCCCCGCGTGGACGGTACGACCGCCGTGCGCGCGAACGGCCGCGACCGCGGTGTCCAGCAGCGCGCTCTTGCCCGCTCCCGGCTGACCGCGCAGCAGCAGCGCGGGCCCGAGTGCCGCCCGGCCGGCCAGCACGGCGGCGATCTGTCCCAGCAGCGCGTCGCGCCCCACCAGGCCGTGGGCGCCGGTCATCGCCGAGGAGTCCTGCCTCGGCCGGTGCCCGGGCCGGGCCGCACCCGTCCCGAACAGGTCAGCCATAGGTGCGCAGGCCCTTCTGGGTTGTTCGCGTCGCCCTCGAAGCCAAGCGCATCCGCGCGGGCGCGAGCCATAGCCGTTTCTGCGGGCTTGCATCCGAAATCTTCGGCAGTCGGGCGTCGTGCATCGCGGTCGGGGCGGAGGGGGCTTCGGCCGGGTGCCTTCGGGCGAATTCCCCGCCGCCCGCGTGGCATCGCCAGCACCCGGTGGTACGAGCTTGTGGATGTCCTCTCCTTCGGATCCGCAGCCCGCTCCTGACGCCCTCGGCGCGCCGTCCGCCGGGCGGCGGGAACGGATCCGTACGGCGTCGCGGCGGGCGTTGCGCGGCTTCGGCCGCCCCTCGGCCGGCGCGGCGGGCGGCGAGCCGGTCGGTCCGGTGCTTCCCCCGGAGCCGCGGGTGCCCCCCGCGCTGCAGACGGCCGCCGCGTACTCCTGGCGCATCCTCGCGGTGGGCATCCTCGTGTACGCCGTGTTCGCGCTGCTGGGGCGCTTCCACGAGATCGGGGTGGCCGTCTTCCTCGGGCTGGTCATCACCGCGATGCTCCGCCCGGTGGCCGACCTCCTCGGCAGGTTCCTGCCCCGTCCGCTCGCCGTCGCCGTGTCCCTGATCGGCAGCATCCTCGTCGTGCTCGGTGTGCTGGCCCTGATCGGCGAGGTGGTGGCGGATCAGCGCGCCGAGCTCGTGCAGGAGTTCCGCGACGGCGTCGGCAGGATCGAGAGCTGGCTCGAGGAGCCGCCGCTGCGGCTCAACCCCGACGCGCTCAACGACGTCCAGTCCCGGATCGGGTCGTTCCTGTCCAGTCACCGGTCGACGCTCATCAGCACGGCGATCAGCGGCGCCCACCGGCTGGTCGAGGTGCTGACGGTGCTCGCCCTGGCCCTGTTCTGCTCGGTGTTCTTCATCCACTCCGGCGACCGGCAGTGGGGCTGGTTCTGTCACCAGCTGCCGGCCGGCACCCGGGAGCGGGTGTCGGTGGCGGGCCGCGCGGCCTGGCGCACGTTCACCGGCTACACGCACGGCATCGTGCTGGTGGCGGCGACCAACGCGATCCTCGTCGGCATCGCCCTCTACGCGCTGGGCGTGCCCCTCGCCGTACCGCTGGCGCTGCTGGAGTTCTTCGCCGCCTTCATTCCGCTGATCGGCTCGCCCATCGCGCTGGCGGTCGCCGCGGTGGTGGCGCTGGCGACGAAGGGCCCGCTGATCGCGGCGATCGTCGTGGCCCTCATCGTCATCATCGGCCAGATCGAGGGCCATCTGCTGCACCCGATCGTGATGAGCTGGGCCGTCCGGCTGCACCCGGTGGTCGTGGCGCTCTCGGTCATCGGCGGGGCGATCGCGGCGGGGGTGCTGGGCGCGGTGGTGGCCGTCCCGCTGGTGTCCGTCGTGTGGGCCGCGCATCAGGCGCTGCGCCGGGCGAGGGAGGGCGCGGCCGGTGCACGACCCTGACAAGCGGGCGAGGGATCGTGCGAAGAAGGAGCGCGCGGAAGAGCGCGCCGAGGCCCGCATGGAGGCGCGCGCCGAGGGAGCGGGGCCGTTCACCACGCGTCTGACGTGGCGGGTCGAGGGCGACGTCGCGGTGTGGGAGTCGCGTCTGGCCCGCAAACGCGGGCAGCTCACCGTCCGGCCCGCGGGCGCGGAGGCCATCGTCCGGTACGCGGACGAGGTGGCCCTGCGGCGGCTGCGGACCCTCAACGCGGTGGCCGCGGGGTCGTTCACCATCGGCGGAGCCCTGTTCGTGCTCGGCGCGGTGCTCGCCCAGTTCGGCTCCGGCGATCCGCTCCAGAGCGCCACGGTCTACTTCGTGGGCGGACTGTTCTTCACCGGCGGCGCGTACGCCTCTCTGCTCCAGACGATCAACGCGCCTCGGCGCGGCGACGGCGCCGGGACGCTGGTCACCCACCGCTGGCGGTGGTGGAGCTACGAGCCGTTGCAGATCGACTGGGCCAGTACGTTCGTGCTGTTCACCGGGACGCTGGTGTTCGGCGTCAATCTGCTGGACTCCTTCCTCCAGGGCCTGACGGTCCAGCAGGTGAACCGGCTCGTCTGGACGCCGGACGTCATCGGGTGCCTGCTGTTCCTCGTCTCCGGCCATCTCGCCCTGGTCGAGGTGAGCCACGGCCCTCCCCGGATCCGCGTCCGCAGCCTGGGCTGGTGGATCGTCGTGGTCAACCAGCTGGGCTCGGTGCTGTTCATGGTCTCGGCGTTGGCGGACTTCACCGACCCCCGCACCGGCGACCTGGTCAACGTCGCGGTCGCCAACTGGGGAACCATCACGGGGGCGGCGTGCTTCTCGGTCGCCGGGGTGCTCCAGCTGTTCGAGCGCCCCTAGCCGCGGGCGCCCGCTCGTCTCAGTCTCAGTCTCAGTCTCAGTCTCAGTCTCAGTCTCAGTCTCAGTCTCCGAAGGATCCGTGCCGGCCGGCCCCGCCCGCGAATCTGTCCGCGCCGGCCTGGGTCTCCCCGGCGGCCAGCGGGACCGCGCCGTGCCGGTACTCGGCGGCGAGCGCGTCCGGCTCGCTCAGGCCGTGCTGCTCGAGCACGGAGAGGCGGTCGTGGCGCAGGCACAGCTGGGGGAACGCGGCGATCTCCCGGGCGAGTCGCTCCGCCTCGCTGCGGGAGGCGCCGGGCGGCACGAGCCGGTTGGCGAGCCCGATGTCGTACGCCTCCGACGCCTGCACGGGCCGGCCGGTGAGGATCATGTCCATGGCCCGGCTCTCGCCGATCAGTCGTGGCAGCCGCACGGTTCCGCCGTCCACGAGCGGCACGCCCCAGCGTCGGCAGAACACGCCGAAGACGGCGTCCTCTTCGACGACCCGCAGATCGCACCAGAGGGCCAGCTCCAGTCCCCCGGCCACGGCGTGTCCGGAGACCGCGGCGATCACGGGCTTGGTCAGCCGCATCCGGGTGGGTCCCATGGGCCCGTCGCCCTCGGCCCGCACCTGGTTGCCGCGATCCCCGCCGACGGCCTTGAGGTCGGCGCCCGCGCAGAAGGTCCCGCCCTCGCCCCACAGCACGGCGACCGAGGCGTCCGGCTCGGACTCGAAGCGGCGGAAGGCGTCGGCGAGTCGGGCGGCCGTCGGTCCGTCGACGGCGTTGCGGACCTCGGGGCGGCTGAGGACCACCGTGAAGACGGGGCCGTCGCGCTCGATCCGTACCGCCGACTGTTCCTTCCCCACCCCCTGCTTGACCGCGTCCTCGTTCACCACGTCCTCGTTCACCACGTCTCCCTCAAGGCCGTCAGCGGCACAGCGCCACAATCGTGCGCTCGAAGTCCGGGAACTCGCGCGCGGCCTCGGCCATCACGTCCTTCGCCGACCGGCGCTCGCCGCTCGTGAAGCGCTCGGCGACGGCTGCCAGCCGCGGGTTGGGATTCGGGCTCCCGTCGGGGTACTCGACTGCTTCGAGCGGGCCGAACCCGTCGGCCAGCAGCCAGAGAAAGCCTGGCAGATCGCCCGCGACCACGCCGAGCTCGCCTTCCGAGCCGAAGAACACGACGGGCTGACACTCCAGCGGAGCGCCCGTCCGGACCAGCCAGAACGCCGCATAGCCGCCGGTGCCGTCCTGGCCGAACACGCGGAGGTCGCCGCCGTCGAGCTCGTCGTTGCCGGTCCAGGCCCGGAGCCAGTCGGCGGTCTCCTCGGCGGTGAGGAAGCGGTCGTACGGCTCGAAGTCCACCCCGTCGTCGTCGTAGTGGAAGCCGATGCCGGCCACGGCTGCGAGGGCGGGCGGAAACACGCGGTCGTCGCTCAGGGTCACGCGCGTAGGCTAGCCGCCGACGTACGGACATTCGACACCGGCCGCCGCCTCGCAGCGCACCCAGGCCGGTAACCCGAAGCGCGCTCTCCGCCTCGCGAGAGACCCGGGCAGACCATACGATCACAGCGTGGGGCCGCCTCCGAGACGGAACGAGGAGCCGAGCCGATGCCGCTTGACGTCGAGGCCATCGTGCAAGAGGAGCTGCTGGCAGGCCGTATGACGGTCGCGGAAGGCGCGGACGTCATCGGCCAGCACGTCCTCTTCGAGATGAACAGGGCCGGCCTGGAGGCCGAGCACCCGGGCAAGTGGGTGGGCTTCGTGGCGGGCATGCTGCTCGTCTCCGACTCCAACGGCGACCTCTTCGACCAGGCGCAGACCCTCGCTCCGGAGTCGATGCTGTACTTCGAGCAACTCCCGTCCTTCGAGGGGGAATGATGGCCGGCGATCTGACCGGGCACTCGTCCGCGGGGCTCAAGCCCGCGCAGCGGGGCGCCGTGACGGGCACGGCCGCGTCAGGCGGGCAGCCCCACCGGGTCTCGGTGGAGTGGCTCGTCGACACGGGGTCCGACGTGAGCACGGTCTCCGACGCCGTGGCCGCTCAGTTCGCCCTCCGCCCGGCGGGCATCGGCACCACCGCGCAGGGCGTCGGCGGCGGGCTGCGACTGCTGCCCCGCAGAGGGCTGACGGTCGAGTTCGAGGTGGAGGACGCGAACGGCCAGCCCCAGCAGCAGGCGCAGCCGACGATCGTCTTCGTCGGAGGGACGGGCGCGATCCTCGGCATGCACGAGCTGGTCGTCGTCAACGCCGCGATCAGCTGGCGGCCCAAGAGCTCCTTCGGGCACCTCAGAACCCCCTAGCGGACCCGCCGGCTCCAGCCGCTATGGCCTGGTCGGCGGCTTCTCCTCGGGCGGACCGGCGCCCCGCCGGGCTGCGCAGGGCCGCCCTCGCACCGACAATTGAGACCACGGGCGCACGCCCGGCCCGCTCACGGCGCCTCGACGGCGTCGGCTGAGAGGAACGTGCCCATGCTGCCCAAGCGCGCAGAGTCGCCCTCGGCCGCGCGGACGGGGGCCTTCGTCGCGGTCGCGGTCGCGCTGTTCTGCATCCAGATCGACTTCTTCGCGCTGAACCTGGCCATCCCCGGGATCGCGGACGAGCTGGACGTGTCGGTGGCGGCCGCCCAGTGGACCCTCTCCGCGTACATGCTCGCCGTCGGCTGCTTCTTCATCGTCGGCGGCAGGCTGGGGGACGTCTTCGGGCGCCGGGGCGTCCTGCTCGTCGGTCTCGCGCTGTTCGCGGCCGGCTCCGTGGGGTGCGCGCTCTCCCCCGGCCTGGCGTGGCTGGTGGCGGCCCGGATCGTCCAAGGCGTCGGCGCCGGCTTCGTCTTCCCGGTGTCCGTCGCCGTGGTCAGCAACGCCTTCCCCGACGAGACGCGGGCCCGCGCGCTCGGGTCGGTCTTCGGCATCGCGAGCATCGGGACGGCGCTGGGGCCTTTCGTGGGCGGCGGCTTCACCGAGGGGCCCGGCTGGCGCTGGATCTTCTGGATGCTCGCGCCGCTCACCGCGCTGTCGCTGCTCATAGCGCTCGCGTACGTACCGGACTCACGCGACCCCTCGGCGCCGCGGCAGCTCGATCTGACCGGCTGTCTGGCCGTCGTGGTCGCGCTGGCCGCCCTGACCCTGGCCGTGGAGCGCGGCAGCGCCTGGGGCTGGGACCACGCCCGCACGCTCGGCCTGTTCGCGGTGACCCTGGTGAGCGGCGGGCTCTTCCTGCTGCGGGAGAGGACGGCCCGGCACCCGCTGATCGATCTGAGGCTGTTCCGCAACATCCCCTATGTCCTCGTCACCGGCATGGGCACGATCTCCAACATGGGCTATGGAGTGACCGTGTTCGTGGCGACGCTCTACCTCCAGGGCGTACGCGGCCTGTCCCCGCTCACCGCGGGCATCGTGTTCCTGGCCCCCGCCCTTCTGGTGGCCGTCTCCGGGCCCCTCGGCGGCCTCTTGTCGCCGCGGGTGCGCCCCACGGCGGTGATGGCGATGGCCGGGGCCGTCGCGGGGACCGGGATGATCGCGCTCACCTTCGTCACCGCCTGGTGGCTGTACGTCCCCGTCTTCGCCTGGTGCGGCCTGGGCCTGGGCCTCGGCTGGACGTTCGCCAGCGTCGCCACCCAGCAGGTCGTCTCGCCGGCCCGCGCGGGCGAGGCGTCCGGCGTGCTGCTGACGTTCCTCGTGACGATGGGCGCCATCGCGCTCGCGGGCGCGGCGGCCGCGATCACCGCGATGACGCCGGAGCGGCCGCCCGAGGACGCGTACGACGCGATCCTGCGCTTCGGCGGGGCGGTCATCCTGGCGGCGTCGGTCGTCGTCATGGGCGTACGGCACCGTCTGGTCGTCCGCGGCCGTGTGCCGCCGCTGTCCATGCACGCGCCCTGGCCCCCCGTCGACGACGGCGCCCGTGAGGGCCGGCCGTGACCGACAAGGCCGAGCGCACGGAGATCGTCCACCGGGCGGTCCGGGTGACCGCGGCCGCCTGCCTCGGGTTCTACCCCTTCGTGTACGCCGTGGACGAGACGGTGATCGCGCTGTACGCGCTGTTCGCCCCGGTGGCCCTCGGAGTGATGTCGCCGATCCCCGGATCCGGGCGGCAGCGGGCGGCCGTGATGCTGCGCGCGCTTCCCGTCGGCCTGCTGCTGGTCGCCCTGGGAACGGTGCTGGCCGTACGGACCTGGTCCGCGGTGCTCGGCATGCTCGTCGTCGGATTCCTCCTCACCTTCGCCGCGGTGGCGGGCCCCCGTGCGGCGGGGACGGCCCCAGGGCTCCAGCTCTTCTACATCCTGGCCTGCTTCCCGCCGTACGCCCCCGACGACCTCGGCGCACGCCTGGCCGGGCTCACCCTGGGCGTGCTGCTGCTCGCCGCCTTCGAGGTCGTCCTGCTGCCGGCCCGCCCGGCCCCGTCCTACCGGGAGCGGCTCGCGCACGCCGTCGCGGTCGCGGGCCGGGCGGCGGCCGGGGAGGATTGCTCGGCGGAACGGCTGCGGGCGACCGGCAGGCGGCTGCGGCTCTCCAGGACTCCGCCCGCCGAACGCCCCGCCGGCGCGCGGCGCTCCACACGCGCCCTGGCGCAGGCCGGCGGCGCGGCCCGCAGACTGCTGGACCAGCTGGCGCGGTTGAGCGAGAACGAGGGCGAGGGCGGGACCGCGCGAGACGACCCGGTCTCGGCTGCTCTCCTCAGCCGTATCGCAGCGGCCTGCGAGACGACCGCCGCGGCCCTGCGCACCGGCCGGCCGCCGCCTCCGCAGCCGCAGGCCGCCACGCTGACCACGGCGATCAACGAGTTCCAGGCGCTGCGCCGCGCGCAGGCGACCGGACCGCCCGAGGACGTGCCGCCGCGCTCGGTGCTGCGCCGCCGGGCCGCGGTCCTGGCGATCGCCGGGTCGGCCCGGACGCTGGAGACGTCGGCGGGCATCGGTCTGGACGGCCGGCGCACGCCGCCGATCGAGCCGCGGGAGCTCTTCTGGTACGCCGAGTCCAGTACGCCCGTGCTGTGGTGGCGGCGGTTCGCGGGCCATGCGACGCCGGGCTCGGTCCTGTTCCAGAACGCGGTCCGCATCGCACTCGGGCTGGGCGCGGCCCGGCTGGTGGCGGGCTCCCTGGATCTGGCCCACGGCTTCTGGGTGCTGCTCGCGGTGCTCACGCTGGGTCGCACGACGGCCGTGGGGACGTGGACGGCCGTGCGCTCCGCGCTGGTCGGCACGCTCGTCGGCGCGGTCACGGCGGGGCTGCTGCTCTTCGCCGTCGGAGGGAACACGGATGTGTACGCGGTGCTGCTCGCGCCCGGTCTGCTGGCCGCGTTCTCGCTCGGGCCGCTGCTGGGGATCGCCTGGTCGCAGGCCCTGTTCACCCTGGCGGTGGCGACGGCGTTCGCCCAGATCGCGCCCGCCACCTGGCAGTTGGCCGAGCAGAGGATCGTGGACGTGGTGACGGGCAGCGTGATCGGTCTGCTGTGCGGGCTGATCGCCTGGCCGGCGGGGGCGCGCAAGGAGGTGCGACGGACGATGGCCGCGCTGCTGCGCTCCTGCGTCCCGCTGGTCGACGGGACGGTCGAGGCGCTCGTGGCCGCGCCGGGCGGGGCGGCGCGGCCGCCCTCCACGATGACCGCCCTGCACCGGCTGCGCCTCGCCGAGGCCGCGTACTTCCAGCTCAGCAGCGAGCCCGGCAGACCCTTCGAGGCGCCGAAGGACTGGCATGGGGTGCTGATCACGGCGAACCATGTGCTGGTCGGGGCCCTGTGGCTGGCCCGCTTCGACCGCCCGGCGTCCATCGAAGTGGGGCCCGAGGCCGCCGCCTGGGCCCGCGACACGGCAGAGGCGCTGGACGTGCGCCTCGACCGGGTCGCCGCTCTGTGCGCCGGGGACGCACCGGCGCGGCCGGCCGCTCAGGACGAGGGGCCGGCCGCGTTCCCCGCCGGGCCGCCGGCGCCGGTGCTGGTCGACCTCGAACTATGGCTGACGAGCCTGACCTCTCAACTCGCCCGCCTCGAGCACTCCACGCGCCGGCGCACATGAGGCGCGTCGTGGGTGGCGCGGTGTGAGCCCGCCGGCCGGCCGGCCCCTGCCCGTACGCCGTCGGCCGCTCCCGCCCTGATGGGCCCTCAGCCGCGCAGCGTCACTCCGTACCGGGTGCGCAGGCGGACGATCTCCCACCAGGCCACGGCGCTCACCGAGGCGGGTCCGCCCAGCACGGCGAGGAACTGGACCAGCGGCGGGCCGGGAGGCAGCCCGCCCATCGCCAGGCTCACGACGGCGAACTCCCACACGAGGACGCCGGTGAGCAGAGCCGGCAGCGCGGGGTGCACGTCTGTGGTGTTGAACGCGGTGCGGACCGCCGCCCTGGTGGAGAACACCACGAACAGCGCCACCCACAGCATCGGCACGAGCAGACCCACCGTGAGCAAGACGCCGACGGCGTTCTCCTCGACTCCCCCGCCGAGGAGGAGCGTCATCGCGATGTAGGCCGGTGCGACGGCGAGGGCGCCGAAGTACCAGAGAACCGACCGCACCGCCGGGCGCAGCCGGCTGCGCATGTCCGCTCTCGACGAGGGCCGCGCGTACCAGAAGAGGACCGCGACCACCATGGGCGCGCTGATCAGCAGCAGCAGCGGCGTCATCGCCCATCGGACCATGAACTGGTCCTGTGCCTGCTGCCAGTCCTCCGCCGTGCCGTACGCGAGCAGGATCAGAACGGACGCGGCGAGGGCGATCCAGGCCCTGGTCTTCTGAAGGCGCGCCACCTCGTCGTCGTGGGCGCGCCGTTGGCTGTTGACGGGGAAGACGACACGGGACTTGATGCGGGCGGAGCGGGCCAGCGGGTAGGTCACCAGGACCGTCAGGAGCAGGGACCCGAAGCAGGGGAACAGCAGCGCCCACACGCATCCGTGGATCCGGCGCGCGTGCCCGAGCATCTCCCGTGTGGTCGGCCACTCGTCCTCGCGCAGTCGCCGCCACAGCGAAGCGGGCGGCTGGGGCGGGTACGGGCGCTGGTTCGGCACGTACGGCGCGTACGGGCCGGGGTGGGGCGGGTACGGCCCCGGGTTGGGCGGATAGTGGCCCTGGTGGGGCGGGTACGGCTGGTGGCCGCCGTTCGGCTGCCGTGTCGGACGGTATGGATCCTGTCCCCCGATGGTCACGCTGACTCTCCTTCTGGTGCATGTGATGCGAGCGGTGTAGTCCGCCCGTCAACTACCAACGCCTGAAGCCCACATGGGGATACGGCCTGGCCGCCGGCAACCGCCCGGGACACTTCCCAGACCGCGCTCGGGCGCGGCATTATCGCCGTATACGCACCGTGTACGCCCTGTTCGTACCGCTGAGGTTCGTCTCTCGTGCGGCAGGCCGCCGCGCACCTGAGTCCGTCACCGCCGCGCGGGAGACACGCGCCGAACGCCCTGGCCAGGTCAGGGCGCCGCCACCGTGTTGCGGACGCCCGCGCGAAGGCGTCTCCTGGAGATGTGGGCCGGGCGCGACGCGCTCCGTGGGGCGGGCTCGTCTGTCGAGCAGCCGAGGACGGCCAGACCATGACGACTACGGTCACGCAGGAGAACCCGGTCTCGCTGACGCTGCCCCACGCGGTCTCCCACCCCGTCGTCAAGCCCGCGGTCGTGAGCGGGGCGCACGGCGACCGGCTGGAGGAGATGCCGCTCACGACCACCATCCACGAATTCCTGTTCAAGGTCGTCAAGAACGGCGTCGTCTTCTGGGTCGGCGTGGCGGTCCCGCTGGGGACGACGGACTTCACGAGGATTCAGGTCTTCTTCCATCCGACAGTCGTCCAGATCCCCGTCGTCCACGCCCGCGACGAGGACTATCCGACGTTCGCCGGCGGCTGGTCCAGCACGCTGAAGCGGTATATCGCCCTTCAGGGCGGGCAGTTGGCGGCCTCCCGGCGGCTGCCCCTGCTGGTCCCCTTCACCACCATGGCCGCCCTCGGCGGCGGCGCCCAGAACATGTTCACAACCGATCCGGTCGGGACGCTCAGAGCCGTCACCGCCGCCGTGCAGAACGCCTTCGTCCCCTTCGTCCTTCCGCCGCCGGAGCTGAGAGCGGTCGGCGTGACCAGCTTCAGCTCCGGGATCTCGGCGATGCGGATGTTCATCGCCGCGATGAAGTCTTCCGGGCTGGTCCGCGAAGTCATCGACCTCGACAGCCCGTTCATCGTCGGCGAGCCGGCCGATCTGACGCCGTCCCCCGGAGCGGTGTCGAGCTGCTACACCCAGGTGCCGCGCGCCCACCCGCCGCCTGGGTACGCGTTCATGCCCGCGAGCATGTTCGCGGGCCTGTCGAGCCATCGCGATGTGCACGCCCGTATCGGCCACATGATGTACCACACGGCGATGATCACCAGCGTCGTCGTATGACGGTCGCTCGCGACGGCAGGAGGAGCGAGAAGGGGGAGGAACCGGGGGCCCTTTGGAGGCACGGATGCAGAGCATCAGGTTCACCGGGATCACCGAACTGGAGGAGTGCCGCGCCGGATTCCGCGTGCTGCTGCACCAGACGCCCAACCAGGCCGGCTACTTCGTCAGCTCGGTGCAGCAGGCGCTCAAGGACCTGGGCGTGGCCGTCTCCGTCGACGGCTTCTTCGGCCCGGGCACCGAGGCGGCGGTGATGCGGTTCCAGTCGGACTCTCCGGGGCTCGGCGTCGACGGAAAGGTCGGCGCGCACACGATGGGCGCGCTGGACGACGCGTTCGCCGCGGAGCCCGGACTCGTGCAGGGCTGCGTGGAGCCCGAGGGACCGACGATCCCCCTGGACGGCGTCGCCGGCGAGGAGGTGAACCTGCTGCTCTCCGCGATCGGGGTGAGCTCGCTGGTCGAGGTCAGCGAGCTGGGCACCGTCAGCGCCCGGACCCCGGCCCGCCTGCTCGGCGTCGACGCGCCCGCGATGGCCGAAGCCGCTCGCGACGCGAACGCCGACCCGCATTCGGCGTTCGCCGGCTTCGGCGCCCCCGCCGTGCGTCTGGGCGACCACCTCGCCGCGCTGCTGGCCGAGCCGGCGCTGGCCGACTGGCTGGACGCGGGAGCGTCGGTCGACGCGGGAGCGCAGTGGCTGTCGCAGCAGGCGGCCGCCTTCGCGGCCGGGCAGCCGTTGACCCTGCCGTCGGTCGTGGTCTTCGGCCCGCCTCCGCCTCCCGTGCGCGCGCTGACCCCGGACATGGCCTTCCGCGAACTGGCGGGCCGCCACCTGGCGGGCGTCGCGGTGATGTCTCCCCCGCCGGCTCTGGACTCCTCCGGCGGGGTGATCGTGCCGGCGCCCATTCCCCGGGTGACGCTGAAGCCCTCCATCGCGGGCGTGACCTTCCGCAACACGCCCCGTGCGGCGGCACGAGATGCGTTCATCGGCTCCGCCGTGGTCGATCTGATCCTGCTGGACGTCCGCCACGCCGTGGGAATGGTCAGGCTCGCGCAGTTCCTGTCCTCGCAGTGGAGCGTCGACGAGATCCGCCATGTCGGGATCGGCGGCAGCGTCCCGGCGACGGAGTGCCACACGGGCGGACGCGCCATCGACTTCGTGGGCGTCCACCTCACGTCCGGCGGGGTCGGCCGGGACGTCCATGTCTTCGACCACTGGGCGGCGAAGCCCGTGCCCGCGCCGGACAGGCCCGGCCACGTCCTCCCGCAGTGGCCGCCCGGAAGCGTCCCGCGGCTGAACTACCGGCTCGCCGCGGTCGACGACCTGGGAACCTTCCCGGCGGACACCGTCGCCACGCGCTTCTTCTTCGATCTCTACATCTGGTTCGCCGAGCAGTACCAGGACCGGACGCCGACGCCCCTCGACCCGGGGCCGCCGACGACGCCGGGAGAGACGAGCTTCGTCATGTCGCCCGACCACCCGACGTCGGACCCCCTGCCGGGCAAACACGGCCGCGAGGCACACGCGACGCATCTGCACGCACAGATCGGCACGACGTAGCGCGCCTGGTCGCAGTGGAGCGCCTCGCGCGGCCCGACGGGTCGTTCAGCCGGACGAGTCCTGGTCCGTGCCTGGTCGACCCGACGCCAGCCGGGGACCGTACGAGCCGAGTCCCCACCCTTGATGCGCGCGCCTCGGCACCAACTCACGTCACCGTGCCGAGCCCCCGGCGGTGAGCTGCGGGAAGCCGGACGCCGCCGCCCATGCGCCGAGTTCGCGCTGTGCCTGCGTCAGCAGCTCAGCCGAGGGCCGTGCCGTGCCGTCCGCGATCAGCGCGTAGTGCAGCGTGCCGGGGGCCTCGCCCGGCGGGGCGGTGAGCAGCAGCCGACGGGACGCGGCGCCGCCCGACTCCTGGGCGATCGCGATCGCTTGGGCGGGAGAGTCGTACCCGGGCGGTCCGGTGACCGTGCCCAGGTCGGATACGACGACGGTGGCGGCGGGGTCGAAGCCGGCCGGCAGATGCAGCTCGGTCGGGACGCGAGCGCCTCCTCGGCCGTCGCCGCGCCAGACCAGCAGGCCGTACTGTCCGTCGGCCACCAGCCGCGCGGTGGACGGCAGGGAGGCCGGCATCTTGGCCCAGGTCAGCGTGGTGTTCCGGTCGCGGGAGCGGTCTTCGTAGAGGAAGGCCGCCGTACGGCCGGCGACCGCGCTGGGGTAGAGCCGGTCGAGGAGGCGGGCGTCCTGACGCAGCCGCGCCACGCCGGAGCCTGAGCTTGAGCTTGAGCCTGAGCCAGAGTCGGAATCGGCCAGCTCGACCGAGGAGAGGTCCTCGTCGTTCCAGGCGTCGCCGCGAGTGAGGATCTTGCCCGGGTTGCCGTTCATCGGCTCGTGGTGGCGGCCGCTGTAGAGGTCCCACTGCCACTGGGCGGAGGAGAGCACCGGCCCGGACTGCGCGGCCCTCGTCCACCAACTGGAGCCGGGCAGACGGGAGTCGAGCGCCTGATACATGGCCTTGAGCACCGTGGGCGCCTTGTCGGCGACCATTCCGCTCAGCGGGTGACCGAACTCGCTGACGAAGGCGGGGGCGGATGCGGCAGCGGAACGTCCGCGTATCTCCTCGAAGTTCGCCGCGTACTGGCCGTCGCCCGCCTTGCCCGGCATGAAGATGCCGGAGATCGCCTTCTGGTCGTAGAAGTGGGTGTTGAAGACATAGCGCGGGCCGAGCGTCCCGGCGTCCTTCAGCCCGCCCTCCTGGCGGGAGAAGGCAAGGTTGGAGTTCCAGAAGAGATTCGGCTCGACGAAGGCGGGCTTGGCCTGCCAGCCGGCGGCGTCCATACGGGCGCGGAACCGTTCGTAGAACGGCCACAGCACGTCCCGCTCCCACTCCCTGCTGTCCTGCCCGGCCGCGTAGATCCCGGCGTGCGGCTCGTTGTACGGGTCGAATCCGGCGACGCGCGCGAACTGGTCGGCGGAGAACTGCTCGCGCAGATACGTCATCGTCTGCTGCGCTGTGTCCAAGAAGGCGTCCTGGACGCCGACGGGCCCCATGGAGGTCTGGACGCGGCGGTTGGCCCAGAAGTCGCGGGAGGCTTCCTGAACCGCCTTGTTCTGGGTGATGTTCTGGCCCCAGTGGACGCAGATACCGCAGAACTCGCGGGCGTAGCCGCCTGCTTCCACGACCCACTTCGGCGCGCCGTCGCCGCTGTACCAGCTGTTCGCGTCGAAGAGATGGCGGGAGTAGAGGTCCTGGTGGAAGTCGGGGATCACCCGCAGCCCCGCGTCGACGAACGCCTTCATCTGCGCGGCGGCCGCGGCGAGGTAGCCGGTGTCGACGCGGCCGGGCTCGGGCTGGGCGTGCGCCCAGGACAGCAGGAAGCGGACGGTGTTCGCGCCGGCGAGGGCTCGTAGCGCCTCCGCGGACGTACGGGCGTCGGCCTGGAGGCGAAGGGGAGGCCGCCGTTCTCCTCCAGCTTCACCTCGCCGGAGACGTTGAACCCGCGCAGCACGACTTCGCGGCCGTATCCGTCGACGAACCGGGTTCCCTGCACGGACACCTCGGACGCCTGCCGGGTGTCGAACCACAGCGCCGGCTCGTCGTCGGCTCCCGCCTCGCCGCCGTACGCTCCGAGCGCCGCCAGCAGTCCCAGTACGACCCCGAGGGGCCCAGCGCCGGCGTCCGCTGCCCACATGTGTCCCACGGCTCCCCATGGGCGCACCATCGTGTGTATCTGACGAACCGTCAAGGGTGTGGGCACGACGGGCCGGGACCCGTCGGGGCAGCGCGCGGCAGCCTCGATCACGCGTCTAGGCAGCCCGCGTCCAGGTCCCGCGCCTGCACGGCGCGCCTGCAGCGCGCGCCTGAGTCACGCGACTCGGCCGGCCGTCTTTCGAGGCGGCAGGTCCGGTCGTCTGCGAGGAGGCAGGTCCGCCTCGTCTTGGCGGAGTCAGGTCACGTGTCCGACCAGCCGAAGGGCGGCGCCGCCGGCTCGACGACCCGTCCCGCACCCATCGCCTCCAGTTCTCGGTCGGCCTCTCTCATCAGCTGGTCGGCGATGTTCTTCACCGCGCGGCCCGCCGCGAGATCGTCTCCGATCGCGGCGACGTCCAGGTCCTCGGGGTTGCAGCGCGCGACCCCCTGACCCGTCAGCGTCACCGTTCCGGTGTCCAGCACCGCCTGGGCCCTCGTCGTACCGTCCTCCTCCTCCAGGTGGACGGTCACGTTCCAATCCAGCGTCCGACTCATCGCGCACCCCTTCACCCGCTTCGCCCGCATCCGGCCACCGCGTGCCCGAGCGGCACAGTCCTGGCTTCCAGGATCCATCGGCCGGGTCCGCGCCGCACCCCTTGCCCGCGCCCGGTCCCGCCCTGCCCACCGCGACGCCTCCCGCGGCTCCCGCGCCGGCTGATCGCGGATCAGATCCGGGGCTCGGTCCGGCCGCGGGCCGCCCCGTGCGAGCGGGCGGGCGCGCGGGCCGGAGCCCCCGGAGTTACATTGAGCGTAGGCGTGTCACCCGGTGTTTCCGCCGCTCCCTTTCCTTCATTCCTCTCCTCATTCCTTGAGTCTGGAAGGGACGGATTTCCATGCGTGTCATCGCCTACTGCATGTCCGAGGAAGACTTCGACGAAGCGGCGCGCCGGCTGAGAAACGCCTCCGTGACCGACAGTTTCGTCGTCGGCGACGTCGACGAGGCGGACATTCCCGCCCTGGAGGCCGCCGGACTGACGATCGACCGGCTCGATGCGAATCCGCGCGCCGAGACCGCCGCGATGGGGCGGGATCGCATCACAGGGGTGGGTGTTCGCGAGCAGGAGACCCCCGAAGCCGAGGCCGCGCCCTTGGAGCCCGGCGTCGCGGCGATGTGGATTCTTCAACTGGGCGGACCGCTGCTGGGGGAGTACCGGGGCGAGATCGAGGCGCTGGGCGTCACGTTGGAGCGGGCCGTGCCCACCAACGCGTACCTGGTCAACGCCACCCGCGAGCAGGCGGACGGCCTGCTCGCCCTGCCGTTCGCCGTCTCGGTGGAGCGCTACGGTCCGCAACTGGCCGAGCCCGTACGGGTGCGGCCGGAACGCCCCGGCGGCTCTGCCGAGTTGGGTGAAGAGGAAACGGTTGAATCGAGCACGGGCGGCCGCGTCTGGGATCTGCGGCTGACCGGCGCCGAGGTGCGCCCGCAGGTCGTGGCCTGGCTGGAGGAGCACACGGACTCCCAGGGGCTGCGCGTCGTCGCCGACGCAGGGCACCGGGTCCGGATCGAGCTCGCCGAGGGCTCCGCACTGGAGAACCAGATCCCGCAGGTGCCCGGCGTGCTGGAGATGGTGGAGTACGTGCCGCCCAAGTTCTTCAACGACGTGGCTCTCGAGCTGCTGGGCGTCACCTCCCCCGCCGGCGACGGCGCCTTCCCCTTCACCGGCAGGGGCCAGATCGTCGGCGTCGCCGACACCGGTGTGGACATCGGTCACCCGGACTTCGACGGCCGGATCGTGGACGCCGTCGCTCTGGGGCGGCCCGGCGACTCCAGCGACACCAACGGTCACGGCACGCATGTGGCCGGCTCCATCCTCGGCGACGGCGCGGCTTCGGACGGCGCGTTCCACGGCGCGGCGCCGGAGGCGCAGCTGTACTTCCAGTCGGTCATGGACGAGAGCGGCGGGCTCGGCGGGCTGCCGCTGCTGCTCGCCGACCTCTTCGAGCCCGCCTACCAGGCAGGCGTCCGGATCCACAACAACAGCTGGGGCGCGGCGACCGCGTCCGCGTACACCGTGAACTCCGACGACGTCGACTCCTACGTCCAGAAGCGGCGCGACATGCTCGTCGTGATCGCCGCGGGCAACGAGGGCGACGCGGCCCAGCGGCTGCACTCCGCGCCCGGCTTCGTCGACTGGGCGTCGATCGGGTCGCCGGCGTCCTGCAAGAACGCGTTGACCGTCGGGGCCCGCCGCAGCAGCAGGACCGAGGGCGGGCTCTCCCGCAAGAGCTGGCGAGCCTTCGGCTTCCCGGACGACCCGATCGCCGGGCAGAAGATCTCCGGCGACCCGGAGGCGCTCGCCGCGTTCAGCAGCCGGGGGCCGTGCGACGACTGGCGGGTCAAGCCCGAGGTCGTCGCGCCCGGGACCGACATCCTGTCGACGAGATCGGCCGACGCGCCCGCCGACCACTTCTGGGGCCTGCACGGCAACGACAAGTACGCCTACATGGGCGGCACCAGCATGGCGACTCCGCTGGTCGCGGGCTGCGCGGCGCTCGTACGGCAGTACTACGTCACCGAGCGGCAGACCGAGCCCAGCGCCGCGCTGCTCAAGGCGACGATCATCAACGGCGCCCGGAGGCTCACAGCCGAGGACTCGACCGCCGAGCATCCGCACTTCCACCAGGGCTTCGGCGCGGTCGACATGCCGGCGACCGTTCCGAACCCGGGCAGCGCGGACCTGCGGCTGGAGTTCGTGGACTGCTGGCAGACGCCGGACCGGCAGCTGGGCAGCACCGGGGAGCGGATCAGATTCGTGGTCGAGGTCGAGGAGGGCCTCCCGCTGAACGTGTGCATGGCGTACACGGACCTGCCGGGCCGCGCGCTGCAGAACGACCTCAGCGTGATCCTCCAGGCCCCCGGAGGCGCCAAGCACCCGGGGAACGGCGGACTGCCCAACCAGCTGTTCAGAACCGACAGCACGAACAACGTGGAGGTCGTCCGCCTGGACTCGCCGCCGGCCGGCCGGTACCTGATCCAGATCTTCGCCAGGAACCTGCTCAAGGGGCCGCAGGACTACGCCCTGGTGGTGACCGGCAAGCTCGCCGGGTCCCTGCGCGAGCCGGGCTGAGCGGCGCCCGCGCGCACGCCGCCCGCGCTGCGGCCCACGGCGGCGTGCGCCCGGTGTACCTGAATCTGCCGCCTGACCAGGGATTCCTCCCCGCCGACCGGCACTGCCCTAGGTGCCCCGGACGGCCTCGCGGCCGGAAAGCGACCGAAGCGCCTGGCGTATAGGAGGCCGAAGGGCCTGGCGCATAAGAGTGCGATAAGCGAACATTGCTCAGGTACGGGACCGCCCGCCCGAATCCGGCGGTTCTCCCGTCGAGGCGGACGCCGGTCTACGCGCTGTGACCCCCTCGACACTCCCCGGCCCTCGACCCGGATTGCCATGTTCATATCCCCAGCTGTTCCAGCCGCGCTCGCCGGCCTGCTCATGGCCGTGCTCGTCGGCTGCTCGACCACCGCCGACGACGGCGCGGCCGACAGCGTCGGCACGTCCGACAACCGCGCCGCCGTCTCGGTGACGCCCACCCCGGAGGATCCCGCGCCCCCGAAGGCGTCGCTGATCATCGGGGCGGCCCCCGCCACGACCTCCGCCGCGTCCGATCCGGAGCCGCGCGCGAGCGACCAGCGGACCGAGACCGCGACGCTGGCGATCCCGGCGATCGGCCTCCAGAGCCTGCGCGTCGTCCCGTACGAGGGGACGACCGATGACTGGCCCGGCACCCTGATCCAGAACCGCGGCCTGGGCGCGAGCCCCTACGGAAAGGACGGGGGCGTCGGCCCCGGCGAGGTCGGGAACTATCTGGTCACCGCCCACCGCCTGTCCGCCGGCGGGCCGCTGCGCGATCTGCCGGCCCTCGACGAGGGCGACACGGTCCGCGTCACGGTGGGCGGCGAGGTCTACGTGTACGAGATCACCGAGACCAGGCAGACCTCCTTCCGCTCCGAGCGCTCGCTCGCCGAGCAGCGCGCGGCGGTCCCCGGCCACCCGGGCGAGCAGCCGACCAAGGCGATGATCACGATCTCCACCTGCGCGACGCCGGAGGACAACGCGGCCGGAAACTACTGGCGCGACGACCGGGGCAACCCGGAGCACCGCATCGACAAGATCGGCGTTCTGCGCTCGTAGGTCTTCCGGGCACCGGCGAGCGGCTCACGTCGGGCGTCGCGCATCGCGTGCACGTAGGCGAGTCACCGCCCTCGGCGCGGCGCACGGCTCAGGAGCCGCCGTTGACGCTCGCCTTGGTGATCGCGCCGCTCTCGGCGCCCCACTTGTCGAGGACCTTCTTGTACGAGCCGTCGGCCATGATCGCCTCCATGGCGGCCAGCAGCGCGTCGCGCAGCTGCGCGTTGTCCTTGTCGACGGCGATGCCGAACGGTCCCGCGTCGACCTGCTCCCCCACGATCTCGAAGGTGTTGCCGCCCTCCGCCTTGCGGGCGAGGTCTACGGCGACCGGGTAGTCGTTGACGCCGGCGACGGCGCCGCCGGACTTCACCCGGGTCTGGGCCTCGGAGTCGTTGTCGAAGGACTCGATCTTGACGGGCTGCTGTCCGCCCTGCTCGCACTGCTTGGACTGCTTCTTGAGCGCCTCTTCGAAGGTCGTGCCGCGCTGTACGGCGGTCTGCTTGCCGCACAGGTCGGCGATGGTCTTGATGCCCTGCGGATTGCCCTTCTTGACGTACACGACGGTTCCGGCGACGAAGTAGTCGACGAAGTCGACGCCTTTCCCGGTCTTCTTGCCCTTGTCGTCCAGGCCCTCCTGGCGGGCCTTGGTGTCGCTCATCGAGGACATGACGGCGTCGTGGCGGCCCGAGTTCAACGAGGAGATCAGACCGTCGAAGGTGCCGGACGTGAACTCGACGCGCACGCCGAGCTTCTTGCCGAGCTCGGCCGCGATGTCGGGGTCGACGCCGACGATCTTGCCGCCCTCGATGAACTCCATCGGGGCGTAGGCGGCGTTCGTGCCCATCTTGATCACACCGGAGTCCTGGTACTTCTTCGGCAGCTTGGAGTGGAGCGGAGCGCCGCTCGACTTGGCCCCCGTGCCGTCCCCCTTGCCCCCCGAGCCGCTGGAGCCGGTCTGGTCGCCGCAGGCGCTCAGCACGAGCGCGGCGGCGCTCGCGGCGGCGACGGCGACGAGCGTGCGACGGCTCGATATGCGTGCAGTCATGATCGGGGTCTCCTTCGGTCAAGGTGTCGGCATTGGAGGGTACGGATCACCACGTCGGCTGGAACAGATGGGCGGCGCGCATCAGACGACGTCAGGCGGAAAATCGATCACGCGGTTGACGTCACGTCAGGCGGCATGCCTGGCAGGCCTGTTGCCCGCGCGGAGCGGCCTGGAGCGGAGCGGCCAGGACCGGACCGACCTTGAGCGGACCCCGGAGCGCTCGGCGGTCACGGCGACCCCGGTGTGGGTGTGCGGGTCGTCGAGTGAGGCGAGCGCGGCGGCGAGGTCGACCCCCGGCGGCCGTGCGCTCGAAGTGCCTACTGTCAGACTGCGGGCGCCGCATCGGGGTCGACGACGCGCAGCCGGGTGACCCCCGGGTCGAGCGCGCCGCGGACATGGCCGTTCGGCGCGGCGGCCGTGCGCTGCAGGAAGCGAACCGTTTCCGCGGTGACGACCTCGCCGGGCAGCACATTGGGGATGCCGGGCGGGTACGCGGCGAGCGTGTCCGCGGAGATCAGCCCCACGGCCTCGGCCGCGGGGACCACACGGGCGGGGCTCATGAAGGCCTCGCGCGCAGTGAGCCGGGAGGGGCCGGGCTGCGGCAGCGACAGGCGCAGCAGCTCGCCGCCGTCCGCGAGCGGCGCCGGCAGGGTGTGCAGGGCCTCGACGAACCGGTCCATGTCGGGGGCCGCGCCCGCTCCGACGACCGCGACGATCGCCGAGTCGGTGGAGACCTCGACCATGATCTGGTGCTCGCGGGAGAGCCGGCGACGGGCCTCATGTCCGGAGATCCCGCCGGCGCGGGTGTCGATGGGGATCCGCAGCGGATCCGCGGCCACGATGTCCGGGAACTGCCCGAAGCCGTCGCTGACCACGGCGTACCGCCCGAGGGCGCGGATCACTCCGCGCGCCTTGTCGGCCGCCTCGACCGAGGCGCCGAGGGCGTCGCGGCCGCGGGACAGGGTCATCCGCGCCAGATCGAGCGAGCCCATCAGCAGCGAGCTGGCGCTGGTGGACTGCACCAGCCGGAACGCACGGTCCACGAGGGGCTCGAGGGCGTCGGCGAACGGCCCGTGCCCCAGGTGGAGCATCGCGGACTGGGTGAGGCTGCCCGCGAGCTTGTGCGTGCTGGAGGTCACGAGGTCCGCGCCGTGGGCGAGCGCGCCGCGGGGGAAGCGCTCGTGGAAGCCGAAGTGGGCGCCCCACGCCTCGTCCACGATCAGCGGTATGCCCGCGCGGTGGGCGACGTCGGCGAGGGCGCGGATGTCGGCGACCGCGCCGAAGTAGCTCGGGGAGACGACGTAGGCGGCCGCGGCGTCGGGGGTGCGGGCGATGGCGGCGGCGAGGTCGCCGGCGGTGACTCCATGGGCGATGCCCTGCTCCGCGTCGACGGACGGCTGTACGAAGGCGGTCGCCAGCCCGGACAGCACGAGTCCGTCGATCACGCTGGAGTGGACGCTGCGCTGTACGACGAGCGTGCGGCCGAGGGCGGGGGCCACGAGGGAGGCGATGTGGTTGCCCTGCGAGGCGCCGTTCGTCAGGAACCAGGTGCGCCGGGCGCCCCAGGCCTCCGCGGCCAGGGCCAGCGCCTGATCCATTGGCGTGTTCACGCCGAGGTCCACGCCTTCGAGGAGCGGCGGGAAGTCCAGGCGCAGCGGCTCGGGTCCGAACGTCTCGGCGAGCGGGCCGAAGCTGTCGGGCTCGGCGGCGTGGCCGGGGACGTTCAGCCGGAGCCAGCCTCGTGCGGCATGGGATCGGAGCGCCTCGGCGTACGGGGCGCGGTGCTGTGCGGACGCCTGCGGAGTCAGGCCCGGGGACGTGGCGGATCGGGTGTTCACGCCGGTCAGCGTGCCAGCGACAGACCCATAGAGGAATACTGCAGTTATCTGGGGATCTCCATACGACATCTATATGGTGTCCATATGCTCGAGCTACGCCATCTCCAGGTTCTGCGGGCCATCGCGCAGGCCGGCTCGCTCGCGGGCGCCGCCCGCGCACTGCACTACGCGCAGCCCACCGTGACCCACCACCTGGGCGCCCTCGAATCGCACTTCGACGCCCCGCTCGTACAGCGCGGGCCGCGCGGCGCGAACCTCACCGAGCTCGGCGAGACGCTGCTGCCCCATGCGGAGGCGATCTTGGAGCGGGTCCAGCTCGCGGAGCGGGTGGTGCGCGGCCAGGCCGAGCGCGGCGCGCGCACCCTGCACATCGGCACGTTCCCGACCGCGGGCGCCCTGCTGCTGCCGCCCGCCGTGAAGGCCCTGCGGCAGAAGGGGGTGCACATAGCGCTCACCGAGGGAGAGCTGCCCACGCTGCTGCGGGGCCTGCTCGCACGGGAGTTGCAGGCCGCGCTGGTCTTCTCCCAGCCGGGCGACCGGCTCGACCTGGACGAGGACTTCGAGCTGCACCCGCTGCTCACCGACCCCCTGCTGCTGGTCATGCCGCACGACCACCGGTGCGCGGCGCTCGAGGAGGTGCCGCTGTCGCAACTGCGCGACGACGACTGGGTGGGCGCGGCGGATCCCCGCGATCCGTGTGACCGCGTCCTGTCCTGGGCGTGCGCGCGGCACGGCTTCGAACCGGTCCATGTGATGCGGACCGACGACTACGCCATGGTGCAGGGCTTCGTCGCCGCGGGCACCGGCGTGGCCCTGGTCCCCCGGCTCGCGCTCGGCGCCCCGCGCGACGACATCGCCGTCCGCCCGCTCCAAGGCCCGCCGCTGGCCCGCGAGATCAGCGTCGCGGTGCTCCGCTCGACCGTCGCGGCCAGCGCCCAGGACCTGGTGACCGCGCTGACCCTGCGGGCCCGGCAGATCACCCGTCAGTGGGGTGACTCACTCCCCGCAGCGCGCGGCCCGGCGAATCATTGATGGATCTTTCCTCGTTGCGGGGGCAACCGTTCGCCGTCCCAAGTAGTCGCAGTTCACGACTAGTTAACTCTGCTGGTTAACTCTCTAAGGAGCAGTCATGAACAGAAGCCGAAACGGGCGGGGCTTCGCAACGGCCGTCGCCATCGCTGTCGCGGCGGCGGCGACGGCGACCGCGGCGCCGTCGGCTCATGCGGCCCCGTCGGCGCCGACGGCGGGCACAGCCGCCGTGGACGCGCAGCGGATCGACTTCAACGGCGACGGCCGCCAGGACCTGGCGGTAGGCGCGCCGGACGGAACGATCGCGGGCGCCGCCAAGTCCGGGTACGTCTCGGTGGTCTACGGCCGTGGCGCTCAGGGCCTCGACCCCGCCGTGCACGCCACGTTCAGTCAGAACACCGCGGGCGTCCCCGGCGCCGCCGAGAAGGAGGACAGGTTCGGAGCCGCCGTGCACCCGGCTGACCTCAACGCCGACGGGTACACCGACTTGGTGGTGGGCGCACCGGGCGAGGACGTCGGCAACGCGACCGACGCCGGCATGCTCACCATCCTCTGGGGCAGCGCCGCCGGCCTGTCCACCGCCACCGCCGTGGACACCGGCGCCGATCCCGGGTGGGGCGTCGGCGGGTACGTCACGGCGGGCGACTACGACGACGACGGCGTCGTCGAGCTGGTGGCGCGCGCGGGCGGCGAGAAGCTGCGCTTCCTGTCCGGCATAGGCAAAGACGGCAAGCCCGCCAAGGCGACGTTGATGTACCTGTGGCCCGTGGAAGGCGTCGTCGCCACCCACAACCTCACGACCGGCGACGTCACCGGCGACGGGGTCAGCGATCTGGTCATGATCCACACCGACGCGGAGGAGGAGGACTCCTGGCGCGGAGTCCTGTACAAGGGCGGGAAGGGCGGTCTGACCCGGGTCGGCATCCTCGAGGACACGGCCGGATACCGTCTCGGCGGCCAGAGCGCCGCCATCGGCGACCTGAACAAGGACGGCTACGGCGACATCGTGATGGGCCACGGCCGGGACTACTACGACAGCGACTGGGGGAAGCCCACCAAGGGCGGCGCGCTGGGCGTCGCCTACGGCGGTCCGGACGGCCTGAGCACCACGCTCAAGCCCGTCTGGATCCACCAGGACACCGAGGGCGTCCCCGGCGTCTCCGAGAGCGGCGACGGCATGGGCACCAGCGTGTCCGTGGCCGACGTCGACGCGGACGGCTACGCCGACGTCGTGACCGGCGTCCCCTTCGAGGACTTCGCCGGTCTCACCGACCCCGGTGCCTTCCTCATCCTCAAGGGCAGCGCCAAGGGGCTGACAGGCGCGGGCTCGCAGGTCTACAGCCAGGAAACGGCCGACGTCCCCGGCGTCGCCGAGAAGGGCGACCGATTCGGCGAGACGGTGGCCGTGCTCAGGGCCGCGGCGGGCGAGGGCGCCCAGGTCGTCGTCGGCGCCCCCGCGGAGAACGCGGGCAACGGCGCGGTCTGGGCGCTGCGTTCGTCCGCCGCCGGCCCCACGACCGCCGGCAGCGTCTCGTTCGGGCCGGGCACCATGGGCGCCCCGGCGACGGGCGCGGCCTTCGGCGGCGCGCTCGGCAAGCGCTGACCCTCGCCGAGCACTCGACGCGTCGACCGGCCGGCCGCCCGT
>NZ_JBFAYB010000059.1:0-56050 GCF_040681075.1 Streptomyces sp. NPDC051907
TGCGCGGGCGGTGCCGCGGGCGCCGCCCGCCAGCTCGTCGGGGGCCGGGACGCGCATGGAGGTGTGGGTGTCGCGGTTGGAGTCCGCGGGGGCCGCGCCGGGGACGAGGGGGACCGCGCCGCGGCGGCGGGGCTCGGCGGAGGCGGGCCGTACGACGTCTTCGTACGGCTCCGGGGCCGGCTCGGCGTCCGGCTCGTCGACGTCCAGCGGCGGCATGCCCGCGAGCAGCGGGAGCAGCTCGTGCAGCCGGGCGCCGAGCTCGGAGGCGCGCAGCCGGGAGGCGGGGGCCTTGGCCAGGCACTGGACGATCAGCTGCCAGAGCTCGTCGGGGATGCCCGGGAGCGGGACCACGGTCTCGGTGACGTGGCGGCGCAGGACCGCGCCGGGGTGGCCGCCGCCGAAGGGCGTGAAACCGGCGAGGAGTTCGTACAGAACGGTGGCGAGGGCGTAGATGTCGACCGCCGCCCGCGGCGGCAGGCCTTCGACGATCTCGGGGGCGATGTAGTCGGGGGTGCCGATGATGCCCGAGGGGTTGGGCGGCGAGCCGCCGGCCGGGCGCAGGGCCTTGGTGCGGCGCGGGGTGTCGATCAGCTTGGCGACGCCGAAGTCGGTCAGCAGCGCCGGGTGGGAGCCCGCGGGGCCGAGGGGGCCCTCCATGTCGAGCAGGATGTTCTCCGGCTTGACGTCGCGGTGGACGACTGAGGCGGCGTGCGCGACGGCGAGGCCGTCGGCGACGTCGGCGATGATCGCGACGGCCGCCTCGGGGGCGAGGCGGCGCTCCCGGTCGAGGCGGGTGCGCAGATCGGTGCCGCGGACGAGGTCCATGACGAGCGCGAGGTCGTTGCCGTCGACGACGAGGTCGCGTACGCCGACGATCCGCGGATGGTCCAGTTTGAGCAGGGCTGTGCGCTCTTGGACGAAGCGTCCGACCAATTCCTGGTCCGACGCGAGGTCTTCGCGCAGCAGCTTGATCGCGACGGGGCCCTCGGGGCCCTCGCCGAGCCACACCGTGCCGGCGCTGCCCCGCCCGAGGATCTGGTGGGCCGTGTACCGGCTGCCGATATTCCGTGCCAAGACTGCTCCCTCAGCGGCTGGCGTTGCCCTTAAAGTACGCGGGCATCCGGGGCCTGTGTGCCCCGGATGGCGCCAACCTTCACTTCTCCGGGATAAATCAGCCCGCAGAAGTCGACAAATCCACAGAGTCGCTACTGGCTACTGACCCTGGCCGCCGCCGGCGCCGCCGGAGGGAGTGTCCGAGCCGCCGAGGTCCGAGACCCAGTCGGTCACCTTGGAGATGCCGTCGCCGATCGCGTCCCAGTAGCTCTTGCCCTCGGCGATCCAGCCCTGAAGCGGGGTCAGCTCCCAGATCAGCCAGCCCGCGACGACCAGCAGGAGCACCGAGAACAGGCAGCCCTTGAGACAGCCGAGGCCGGGGATGCGCATCGGGCTGCCGCTGCGCTGACGCGGCTGGCGCGGGGCCGGCTGCTGGGGCGGCGGCTGCTGCGGGGGCGCGTAGGGCTGCGGCGCGTACTGCTGCTGCTGGGGCGCGTACTGCTGTTGCTGCGGCGGCGGGGCGTACTGCTGGCGCTGCGGCGGCTGACGGCGCTGCGGCTGGGCCTGCGGCGCGTACTGCTGGGGGTGCTGCGGCGGCTGCTGCTGGGGCCGCTGCTGCTGCGGGCGCTGCTGCTGTCGCTGGGGGCGGCGGCGCAGCGGGTCCTGGCTCGGGTCGAGGTACTGGACCTGCGTCTGCTCGTTGCGGTCGCGGGCCGCCTGGAGCTGGGACTGCCAGGGGTGCGGGTCCTCCGGCGCCGGGCCCTGCGGCACGGGCGGCATCATCGCGGTCGGGTCGGCCCCGCCCTGCGGGCGGCCGGTCTGCGGCATCACGCTGGTCGCGGCGGCGGGGTCGTACGAGCCGGCGTTGCTCGGCAGCACCTGCGTCGGGTCGGCGGCGCCGGGGTCCTCGGGCACGTGCGCCGGCGACGGGTCGGGCGCGAGCAGCGCGGCGACCCCGAGCGCGGCCTCGACCTGCGCGGAGGAGGAGTGCACGCCGATGCCGGCGGCGACCGTGCGCAGCCCGCGGGCGAGGTTGACGGCGCTGGGCCGCTCGGACGGCTCCTTGCGCAGGCAGCGCTCTATGACCGTCCACAGCGGCTCGGGAACGGTGGTGGGGCGCCGCGGCTCCTCGCTGAGGTGGCGGTGGAGCACCTCCAGCGCCGTGCCCCCGGCGAACGGGGGACGGCCGGTGACCAGCTCGTACAGCAGGATGCCGGCGCCGTAGACGTCGACCGCGGAGGTCTGCGGGCGGCCCTCGGCGGACTCCGGCGCGACGTAGGCCGGGGTGCCGACGAACTCGTGGGTCCGGGTCAGGCCCGGGGAGTCCGCGAGGCGCGCGATGCCGAAGTCGGTCAGCATCGGGTGCATCTGGCCGTCGGCGTCGGTCTTGAGCAGGACGTTCGCGGGCTTGAGGTCGCGGTGGACGACGCCGTCGGCGTGGCTCGCGGCGAGCGCGTCGGCGATCTGCGCGGTCAGCAGCGCGGCCGCGACCGGGCTGAACGGGCCGCTCTCGCGGAGGTAGCGGTGCAGATCGGGTCCGTCGATCAGGTCCATGACGAGGGCGAGGAGATCGCCCTCGACGACGAGGTCGCGGGTGCGCACGATGTTCGGATGGGTCAGGCGGAGCAGGACGGAGCGCTCGCGCAGGAAGCGCATCACCACGTCCGCGTCGTTGGCCAGCTCCTCCTTGAGGACCTTGATCGCAACGGTCTCGCCGGGCTGGCCGGCCACGGCCGCCTCGGCGCCCGCGGTCTCGCGCTGGCTCGCTCGCCAGACGGTGCCCGTGGCGCCGCGCCCGAGGGGCTCCTCGAGCAGGTACTTGCTGCCTACCGGCCGCACGTCATGTGCTCCCTGCTGATCGTGGTCCTTGCGTGGTCCCGGGCCCGCCCGGGTGTCCGACCCACTTTAATGCCGCCGCACAACTCCCCGACGGCGATCTTCCAACTGGTCTCCGCTCCCGGCCCCGCCGCCGGGCGGCGGCGCTGTTCGAGAAGCGGTGTCGTTCGAGGGGCGGCGCTGTTCGAAAGAAAGACGCGGACGCCGTACGGATGGTTGCCGAACAGCCGTGCAGTGCATATCACGCCCGTTCTGGATCAGACCCCAACCAGGCACTTTTGCGTCCAGAGCCGAACAATCAAGATCACTTAGCGCTGGCTCCCGGGCGTGTTGTCAGCGGCAGGTGCGAGGATGCCCTCAGCACGCGGTCGCGAGGGCGGGGGTCTCGCGCGCGTGCCGACCTGCCGGGTGGGGGAACACAGGGCGGCTCCCCTGCCGGGCACCCCGCGCAGAAGGGATTGCTCACGGCGATGCAGATCCGGCTGACTGTCCTCGCGCCGCGCGGCGGGCAAGCCGCCGCCGCGGAGCCTGCCGCCGCGGGACGCGCCTGCGACGTGCTGATCACCGCGCCCGCGGGGACCGCGCTGGCCGCGGTGGCCTCCGGGCTCGCCGCCGCCGTCGCCGGCCCCGACGCCTCGGGCTCGGTCGTGCTGTACGCGGGGCAGGAGCGGCTGGACGCCCAGCGCCGCACGCTGGGCGAGCCGCCCCTGGTGGACGGCGCGGTGCTCTCCCTCCAGGTCCCCGGCGAGGAGGAGGCCCCCGACGCGGACGCCCCGGCGCAGCTCCACGTCGTCGCGGGGCCGGACGCGGGCGGCGTCCATCTGCTGCACGACGGCCGGATCAGGATCGGCCGCTCCGCCGACGCGGACGTCCCCCTCGACGACCCCGACGTCTCCCGGCTGCACTGCGAGATCACCGTCGCCCAGGACGGCCGGGTCACGGTCGCCGACCTCGGCTCGACCAACGGCACGACGGTGGACGGCGCGACCGTGGGAGCGCGCCCGGTCCGCCTCCCGTCCGGCGCGCTGCTGCGCCTGGGCGAGTCCACGCTCCAGGTCACCCCGGGCGAGCGCCCCCCGGCCCTGCCGACGACCCCGGACGGCGAGGGACATCTGCGCGTGGGCAGGGAGCCCGGTGCGGACTCCGCCGACGCGGCGGCAACCGGCGCCGACGGGCCCGAGTGCCCCGTGGGCCTGGCCGACGCCCCGGCGCCCGCCGCCGGGCCCCGGGTCCCGAGCTGGGCCCAGGCCGCGCAGACTCCCCCGCCGTCCTCCCGCGTCCCCTCCCCGTACGACCCGGGGCAGCACGCCCCCGGGCCGCACCACGCCGGGCCGCACGACCCCGCCGCCCCCACCCACAGCGCGTACGGCGCCGGACGCCTCTCCGCGCGTGACGACGCCGAGCACACGCGAGCCGCCGACGGCCAGACGCTCGGCGACACACGGGCGCACGGCGCCCAGCACCAGAACGGCACCCCCGCCCGCGGCGCCGCCCTGCCCGAGAGCGCCACGCGCAGACGTGGCATAGGCGCCTGGGCGCGGCGGCTCGCCGGCGGGCGCGAGACCCCCTCCGAGGCCGCCGCGACCCCGCAGCCGGACCACGGCGCCTATGCCGCCGCCCCCGCCGTCGAGAGCTGGCCCCACCCCGCCGCCGTGCTGCTCACCGCGCTCGGCCCCGGCCCGCGGCTGTGGGAGCGGCGCCCGGCCCACCCCGAGTCCCTCGTCCTGCGTCTGGGCACCGCCGACCGCGCCGACCTCCCCTCCGTCCCGGTCACCGTCGGCCTGCGCGAGGCCGGCTCGCTCGGCCTCGCGGGCCCCCGGGCGCGGCTCGCGGGCCTGGCGCGGTCCGCCGTGGCCCAGCTCGCCGCGCTGCACTCGCCCGTCGACCTCGAGATCGTGCTGATCAGCGCGGACCGCACGCGCGCCCTGGGCGAGCGCAGGGCCGAGTGGGCCTGGCTGGGCTGGCTGCCGCATCTGCGCCCGGCGCACGGCCAGGACTGCCGGCTGCTGCTGGCGTACGACCGGGACCAGGCGGCCGCCCGCTGCGCCGAGCTCACCCGCAGGCTGGACGACGGCCCGCTCGGCCCGTCCTGGCCGAGCGCGGAGCGCCGGGCCGTCGCCGAGGCGGCCGCGCGCTACGAAGGGCCGCGCACCGTGGTCGTCGTCGACGGCGACCCGGGGTCCTCGGCGCTGCGCGAGACCACGGCCCGGCTGGCCGGGGCGGGAGCGGCCGCCGGGATCCATCTGATCTGCCTGGCCGAGACTCCGGCCGCCTCGCCCGCGTCCCCCGTCGCGGCGACGTACGAGAGCGCGTGCGCGGCCTCGCTGGCCTTCCGCGAGTGCGGGGCGGTCGCGCTGCTGAGCGGCGACGTGGCGACGGCGCTGCGGCTGATGCGCACGGCCGGCGGGCAGCCCGCCGGGCACGGCACGGTCGGCGCGGTGGACGCGGTGTCGGCGGCCTGGGCGGAGCGCTTCGGGCGCGCGCTCGCGCCGCTGCGCGCGGAGGGGAGCAGTGCGCACCCGGGCCGGGTCGCCGCGCTGCCGCAGTCGTCGCGGCTGCTGGACGAGCTGGGGCTGGCCCGTGCCACCCCGGCCTCGCTGATGGCGCGCTGGGCGTCGGCGGGCGACGGGACCGCGGTGCTGGGCTCGGGCCCGCGCGGCGCGCTCGCCGTGGACCTGACCGCGGAGGGCCCGCATCTGCTGATCGACGGCCCGCCGGGCAGCGGGCGCACCGAGCTGCTGCGCTCGGTCGCCGCCTCGCTGGCCGCCGCCGGGCGTCCGGACCGGCTCGGGCTGCTGCTGGTGGACGGCGCCGGCGGCGAGCGCGGCGACGGACTGACGGCGTGCACGGAGCTGCCGCATGTCACCGAGCACTTGGCAGCCTCCGACCCAGTGCGGATGCGGGAGTTCGCGCAGGCTCTGGGCGCCGAGCTGAAGCGCCGGTCCGAGCTGCTGGGCGCCTCCGACTTCGCGCAGTGGCACGCCCGGCGCGAGGTGGCGGACCGCATGGTGGCCCCGCGTGCGCCGAGCGCCGCCGAGCAGATCGGCCAGCGCGCGCCCGCGGCCGAGCAGCGCGGCGATCTGGAGTCGCTGGGCTCGGGCACGCTTCGGCTGCGCCCCGGTGCGCGTACGAAGGACGAGGCGCCGCCGTCGCTGCCGCGGCTGGTGGTGCTGGTGGACGACTTCGACGCGCTGGTCGCCCCGGCGCTCGGCAGCCCGGGGCGGCCCGCGGCCGGTTCTGTCGTACGGGCGCTGGAGGCCGTGGCCAGGGACGGCGAGCGGCTCGGGGTCCATCTGGTGGCGACGTCCTCGCGTCCGGACAAGACGGCGGACACGGAGGTCGCGGCGCGGGCGCGGCTGCGGGTGGTGCTGGACGCGCCGCCGGCCTCGCCCGGTCCTGAGGACCCGGCCCCGGGCCGGGGGCGGCTGGGGCATCCGGACGGCCGGGTGACCCCGTTCCAGGGCGGCCGGGTGACGGGCCGTATTCCGCGGACGGCGACCTTGCGTCCCACTGTGGTCCCGCTGGAGTGGGAGCGGATGGGCGACCCGCCCGCCCGCCGCCCGATCCGCGAGCTGGGCAACGGGCCGACGGACTTGGCGCTGTTGGCGAGCGCCCTGGAGCGAGCTGCGCGATCAGTGGACGCGGCCCCGGTTCCGCCGCTGACCCCGGCCCGCCCCTGACGCTCGGCCGCGGCCGTGTCCATGACCTGACATCACGTCACAAGCCCATCACGAAAGGCTGGTTGACGCCTGGTGCGGTATTGCGACGCCCGAGTACCGGGCGTACACCTGTCGGTCACGGGACAGCGCACGGGAGAGACGGGGCAGTGATGCGCACAACTCTTCGTACAGGCAGGGCCGCAGTGGTGTTCGCCGCCGTCGGCGCGTTAGCACTCGCCGGGTGCGGGGGCGACGGCGACAAGGACAAGGACGACGAGAGCAAGGGCAGGGAACCCGCCACGACCGTCCAGCTGCCCAAGCTGGACGGCGAGAAGATCGAGGTCGCCGCCGTCTGGACCGGCCCGGAGCAGGAGAACTTCACCAAGGTCCTCAAGGAGTTCGAGAAGCGCACCGGGGCCACGGTCACCTTCGTCCCCGCGCAGGACCCGATCGTCAACTTCCTCGGTACGAAGATCGCGGGCGGCTCTCCCCCGGACGTGGCGATGCTGCCGCAGGTCGGGGCGGTGCAGCAGGCCGTCGAGCGTAAGTGGGCCAAGCCCGTCGGCGCGGAGGCCAAGGCCCAGCTGGCGAAGAACTACTCGGCGGGCTGGCAGCAGCTCGGCGCGGTGGACGGCACGCAGTACGGCGTGTACTACAAGGCCGCCAACAAGTCCCTGGTCTGGTACAACAACACCGCTTTCCAGAACGCGGGCGCCAAGGAGCCCAAGACCTGGAAGGAGTTCCTGGCCACGGCCGAGACGATCTCCGCCTCCGGCGTGACGCCCGTCTCCGTGGCCGGCGCGGACGGCTGGACGCTCACCGACTGGTTCGAGAACGTCTACCTCTCCCAGGCCGGTCCCGAGAAGTACGACCAGCTGGCCCAGCACAAGATCAAGTGGACCGATCCCTCGGTGAAGGCCGCGCTGACCACGCTCGGCGAGCTCTTCGGGAAGCCCGCGCTGATCTCGGGCGGCGCGGACGGCGCGCTCCAGACGGAGTTCCCCGTCTCGGTCACCCAGACCTTCAGCGGCGGCGACCAGCCCAAGGGCGCGATGGTCTTCGAGGGCGACTTCGTGAGCGTCAACATCGCACAGACGGACGCCGAGATCGGCACGGACGCGAAGGTGTTCCCCTTCCCCGCGGTGGGCGCGCAGCCGCCGGTGGTGACGGGCGGGGACGCGGCCGTGGCGCTGAAGGACTCCAAGGGCGCGCAGGCGCTGCTGACCTTCCTCGCCTCCCCGGACGCGGCCAGGATCTCGGCCGAGGCCGGCGGGTTCATCTCGCCGAACAAGTCGCTGGACCCGGCGGCGTACCCCAACGACGTCCAGCGCGACATCGCCAAGGCGCTGATCGCGGCGGGCGACGACTTCCGCTTCGACATGTCGGACCAGATGCCGCAGTCGTTCGGCGGGACGCCCGGCAAGGGCGAGTGGAAGGCCCTCCAGGACTTCCTGAAGAACCCGAAGGACGTCGCCGGGGCCCAGCAGAAGCTGGAGTCGGACGCGGCCAAGGCGTACAAGAGCTGACCCGGTGACCTCCGCCGCGGCCGCGGGGGGCTCGGCAGGCCCGACGCCCCCCGCCGACAAGCGCAAGAGCGTGACAGGCACACGTAAAGCGATGGCGGCGGGCTTCCTGCTGCCCGCGCTGGTGCTGCTGGGCGCGCTCGTGGTCTACCCCATCGGGTACTCGCTCTACCGGTCCTTCTTCGACCAGTCGGGCAGCGGCTTCGCCGGGCTCGACAACTACCGCGAGATCTTCACCGAGGACACCATCCTCACCGCCGTGCAGAACAACGCGGTCTGGGTAGTGGTCGCGCCGACCGTCGCCACCGCGCTCGGCCTGATCTTCGCGGTGCTGACCGAACGGGTCCGCTGGGGCACGGCGTTCAAGCTGATCGTCTTCATGCCGATGGCGATCTCGATGCTCGCGGCGGGCATCATCTTCCGTCTGGTGTACGAACAGGACCCGGAGCGCGGCGTCGCCAACGCCGTCTGGGTGGGCGTCCACGACACCTTCGCCGAGTCGGCCGGCTTCCCCAAGGCGCATCCGCTGCCCGTGCATCCGCTCACGGCGGGCGGCGGCGGGTCCTTCGTCACCAAGACGCCGGTCTCCGCGGGCACGCCCGCGCTGATTCCGCTGGTCGGCGTGGCGCCCGCGAAGATGCCCGACGACGCCGAGCCCGCGAAGGCGCCCGCGGCGGGCGGATCCGGGGAGATCGCCGGCACCGCCTGGCTGGACTTCACCAAGGGCGGCGGCGGCAGGCCCAACGCCGTCGACGCCAAGGAGCTCGGCCTCAAGGGGATCAAGGTCGAGGCGGTCAAGGACGGCGAGGTCGTCGCCTCGGCCCGGGCCGGCGCCGACGGCAGCTTCACCCTGCCCGCGTCCGCGGACGGGGCCCTGCTGCGGCTGCCCGCCGAGAACTTCCGCGAGCCCTACAACGGCGTCAACTGGCTCGGCCCGTCCTTCGTCACCCCCGCCATCATCGGCAGCTACGTCTGGATGTGGGCGGGCTTCGCGATGGTGCTGATCGCGGCGGGCCTGGCGAGCGTGCCGCGCGAGCTGATGGAGGCGGCGCGGGTGGACGGCGCGAACGAGTGGCAGGTCTTCCGCAGGATCACCGTCCCGCTGCTGGCGCCCGTCCTCGCGGTCGTCATGGTCACCCTGATGATCAACGTGCTGAAGATCTTCGACCTGGTCTTCATCATCGCGCCGGGCTCGTCCCAGGACGACGCGAACGTCCTGGCGCTCCAGCTCTACCGCTCCTCGTTCGGCACCGACGCCGACCTGGGCGTGGGCAGCGCCATCGCGGTGCTCCTGCTGCTGCTGGTGCTCCCGGTCATGTTCTTCAACATCCGGCGGATGCGAAGGGAGGCCCGGCGATGAGCGCTGACGACGGCGCGGTGAAGGCGAAGCGGTCCCTCGCCGCACGGACGGCCGCCCGCACCGGCGGCGGCGCGATGCGCGTCTTCCTGGTCCTGGTCGGCCTGTTCTGGCTGATGCCGACGGTCGGGCTGCTGCTCTCCTCGCTGCGCGGCGCCGCCGACATCGGCGAGAGCGGCTGGTGGCAGGTGTTCACGGCGCCCGCCGAGCTCACCACGGAGAACTACGCGCGGCTGCTGGAGAACGAGGCGATCACCGACTCGCTCTTCTCCACCGTGCTGATCACCGTCCCGGCCACCGTGCTGGTCGTGGTGATCGGCGCGCTCGCCGGATACGCCTTCGCCTGGATGGACTTCCCCGGCCGCGACTGGTGGTTCATGGCGGTCGTCGGCCTTCTGGTCGTCCCCGTCCAGGTCGCCCTGGTCCCGGTCTCGAAGCTGTTCGGGACGATCGGCATCTTCGAGACGACGATCGGAGTGATCCTCTTCCACGTCGCCTTCGGACTGCCCTTCGCGATCTTCCTGCTGCGCAACTTCTTCGCGGAGATCCCCCGGGAGCTGCTGGAGGCCGCCAGGCTCGACGGCGCGGGCGAGATACGGCTGTTCACCCGGGTGGTCATGCCGCTCGGCGGCCCGGCCATCGCCTCGCTCGGCATCTTCCAGTTCCTGTGGGTCTGGAACGACATGCTGGTCGCGCTGATCTTCGCGGACTCCGAGAGCGCGCCCATCACGGTCGCACTCCAGCGCCAGGTACGGCAGTTCGGCAACAACATCGACGTACTGGCCCCCGGGGCCTTCGTCTCGATGGTCATACCGCTCGCCGTGTTCTTCGCCTTCCAACGCCAGTTCGTCAGCGGCGTGATGGCGGGCGCCGTCAAGTGACGTACGAATAAGTCACCTTGGAGAAGTCGGCCCGGATACCCCGTAACCGGGCCTTCTTCTCCTTTCTGTCCCCCGTATGCCACGTGCGGCGTAACCAGGTCACCCCATTGGACGTTCTCGGGCCAACTGCCCGCGCCGACCCTTGGATGTGCCTTGCCCCGGTTCAGCGTCATCGTGCCCGCGTTCAAGGTCCAGGCGTACTTGCATGAATGCCTCGACTCGGTGCTGACCCAGAGCTACGACGATCTCGAGCTGATCGCCGTGGACGACTGCTCGCCGGACGCCTGCGGCGCGATCATCGACGAGTTCGCGGCCCGCGACGCGCGCGTCCAGGCCCTCCACCTCCCCGAGAACGCGGGCCTGGGCCCCGCCCGCAACGCCGGGCTCGCGCGCGCGCAGGGCGACTACGTGATCTTCCTGGACAGCGACGACACCCTGGTCCCCGGGGCGCTGCGGGCCATCGCCGAACGGCTCAAGGAGACCGACGCGCCCGACGTCCTGGTCTACGACTACGCGCGGACGTACTGGACGGGCGAGGTCGTCCGCAACCAGTTCTCCGGCGCCCTCACCGAGCAGGGCCCGGCGACCTTCCGCCTCGACGACCGCCCCGGCCTGCTGAAGGTCTTGATGGTCGTCTGGAACAAGGCCTACAAGCGGGAGTTCGTCGAGCGCGAGGGCTTCGCCTTCCCGCCGGGCTACTACGAGGACACCCCCTGGACCTATCCGGTGCTGATGGCCGCCGACTCGATCGCCGCGCTCGACCGGGTCTGCGTGCACTACCGCCAGCGCCGCCAGGGCGGCAACATCCTCGCCACGGCCAGCCGCAGCCACTTCGACGTCTTCGACCAGTACGACCGGGTCTTCGCCTTCGTCGCCGAGCGGCCCGAGCTCGCGCACTGGAAGCCCGTCCTGTTCCGCCGCATGATCGACCACTTCTCGACGCTGGCGACCACCCGGGGCCGGCTGCCGGGCGGCAGCCGCGCGGAGTTCTTCCGCCGGGCGCGCGCCCACTGCCGCCGCTACCGCGCCCCCGGCAAGGCGGCCGGCCTGCGGACCCGTCTGCGGCACGCCCTGATCCGCCTCGGCTGCCGCCGCGCCTACCGCGCCCTGTGGAGCGCCGACGCGCTGCGCACCCGCCTCGGGCGCGGCGCCGCCTCTGCCCGCCGGGCGCTGCGGGCCGCGCTCGTCCAGCTGTACTACCGGATCCAGCTGAGGCTGCCCGTCCGCAAGGACCTCGCGGTCTTCTCCGCGTACTGGGACCGCGGCTACTCCTGCAATCCGGCCGCGATCGAGGCGAAGGTCCGCGAGCTCGCCCCGCACATCCGCACTGCCTGGATCGCCCAGCCCGCGCATCTGCACACCGTCCCGGCCGCGACCCGCCGGCTGCAGCCCGGATCGTTCCGTGCCTGGGGCGCGCTCGCCCGCGCCAAGTACCTCGTCAACAACGTCAACTTCGACCGGCGGATGGTCAAGCGGCCCGGCCAGATCATGCTCCAGACCCACCACGGCACCCCGCTCAAGACGATGGGCATCGACCTCCAGGAGCGCCCGGCGGCCGGCGGCGCCATGGACTTCCCGCAGCTGCTCGCCAACGCCGACAAATGGGACTACTCCCTCTCCGCCAACCGCCACTCCACGCTGGTGTGGGAGAAGGTCTACCCGACGGCCGCGACCACGCTCGAGTACGGGTACCCGCGCAACGACGTCTTCCAGCGCACCCCCGCCGAGGAGGTGGCCCGGCTGCGCGCCTCGCTCTCGATCCCCCGCGGCAGCGTCGCCGTCCTGTACGCCCCCACCCACCGCGACTACCGCCGCACCCAGCGCCCGCCGCTCGACCTGGAGCGCCTCGCCGAGGCCCTGGGCCCGCGCTTCGTCCTGCTCGCCCGCGCCCACTACTTCAGCGACGCGCCCCTGGCCCCCGACGCCCGGCCCCGCGTGGTCGACGTCTCCGGCCACCCCTCGATCGAGACCCTCTGCCTCGCCTCGGACGCGCTGATCACCGACTACTCGTCGCTGATGTTCGACTACGCCAACCTCGACCGGCCCATCGTCGTGCACACCGACGACTGGGAGGAGTACGAGGCGGCGCGCGGGACGTACTTCGACGTGCGCGACTTCCCGCCGGGCGCGGTCGCGCGCACCGAGGACGAGCTGATCGACATCTTCGCCAGCGGCCACTGGCGCGGCTCCCGCTCCGCCCAGCTGCGGTCGGCGTTCCGGGAGCGGTTCTGTCCGTACGACGACGGGCAGGCCGCCGAGCGCGTGGTGCGCCGGGTCTTCCTCGGCGAGACGGCGGGGCTGCCCGCCTTCCTGCCCCAGGGGGAGCGCACCCCGGCCCCTGCGGCCGTGCACGTGCCGCCGCAGTCCGCCGGCGCCCCGCACGTGCCGGGCGGACGCGTGCCGATCCACCACGCCTGACCCCGGCCCGACCCCGATCGGGCCGGGCGTGACTCAGCCCGCGCGGGGCTCAGGCCGAGCAACACAAGACAGCGCGAGAACGAGAAAGAGTGTCTATGCCCCGCCTCAGCATCATCGTCCCCGTCCGTCGCGTGCGCGGAAGCCTGCGGGAGTGCCTGGAATCAGTGCTCTCGCAGACCTTCACCGACTTCGAGGTCATCGGGGTAGCCGACGGGTCGCCGGACGGCTCGGGGCAGCTGCTCGACGAGATCGCCGGGGCCGACCCGCGGGTGAGGGCCGTCCATCTCGCCCTGAACGCCGGCTCCGACGGCCGTCGCACCGCAGGCGCGGAGCGGGCGACGGGCGACTATCTGCTGTTCCTGGAGGGCTCCTACGTCCTGCTGCCCGACGCGCTCGAGCGCATCGCCGACCGGCTGGCCGAGGCAGAGGACCCCGATGTGCTGCTCTTCGGCCATCTGCGCACCCCCTTCCGCGGCATCCCCCAGCCCACGCACTCCCTCCAGGTGCTCGCCGACCTCGGCGGCGCCCGGGTCTGCACCCTCGCCGAGCGCCCCGAGCTGCTGGGGGTCGCGGCCGTCTCCTGGAACCGGGCCGTGCGCCGGGACTTCCACGCCGCGGGACAGGTCCCCTTCGCGCCCGGCCAGTACGGCGACCAGATGTACGCCCTGGCCACCCTCGCGACCGCCGAGACGATCGCGGCGCTGCCCGTCCCGTGCGTGGAGCACCGCCAGCAGCGCCATCTGCCCGCCGCCCCCGAGCCGGAGGAGGAAGGCAGCGCTGCCGCCGACGTCGTCGAGCAGTTCGGCGACCTGTTCGGGGCGCTGCAGGGCGCGCCGGGCTTCGCCGCCGTCCACGAGCCGCTGTTCCTGCTGGCCGCCCGGCAGCTGCTGGAGCTGTATCCGAAGGCGACCCGGCGCAGGCGGTCCTATCTGCGGGCGGCGGCCGCGTTCTGCCGGTCCTGGCGCCCGGCCGGCCACCGTCTGCCCGGCGGCCGGCCGGGCCTGCGGCTGAGGCTGTTCTCCGCCGGACGCGGCACGGCCCTCGCGGCGCTCGACGCGGCGCTGGCGGTCCGGCGCGGCCTGCTGGCGGCGGTCGCGTCGCTGCGCAGGCGGGCCGGGCGCAGGGTCGCCCCGCTCTACTACCGGCTCCAGCGGCTGCGCCCGCTGGACCGGAACCTGGCCGTCTACAGCGCCTACTGGAACCGCGGCGTCAGCTGCAACCCGGCCGCCGTCCACCGCAAGGCCGCCGAGCTCGCCCCCCATGTGCGCGGGGTCTGGGTGGTGTCCCAGAAGGCGGCGGCCGACCTTCCCCCCGGCGTCGACCACGTGGTGCCCGGCTCCCGCCGCTACTGGGCGACCATGGCCAGGGCCGCGTACTTCGTCAGCAACGTCAACTTCCCCAACCAGGTGGTCAAGCGCCGCGGCCAGGTCCATGTGATGACCCACCACGGCACCCCGCTGAAGGTCATGGGGATGAGCCAGCACCAGTACCCGGCCGCCGCGCAGGGCCTGAACTTCAAGGACCTGCTGCGCCGCGTCGACCGCTGGGACCTGAGCCTGTCGTCCAATCCGCACTCCACGGAGACCTGGTCGCGCGCCTACCCGAGCGCCGCGGTCCACCTGGAGACCGGCTATCCCCGCAACGACGTCTTCACCACCGCGACGGCGGCCGAGATCCAGGAGATCCGCACGCGCCTGGGCATCCGCCCCGGCCAGCGGGCCCTGCTGTACGCCCCGACCTTCCGCGACTACGAGCGGACCTTCACCTGCCGGCTGGATCTGCAGCGGCTGAGCCGGGAGCTGGACGAGGACACCGTCCTGCTGGTCCGGGCGCACTACTTCCACGACGGCGGCGCGCTCGGCACGCTCCCGGGCCGGCTCGTCGACGTGTCCGACCACCCCAGCACCGAGGAGCTGTGCCTGGCCGCGGACGCGCTGATCACCGACTACTCGTCCGTGATGTTCGACTACGCCAACCTCGACCGGCCCATCGTGGTGCACGCCCCGGACTGGGAGATCTACCGCGCGGTGCGCGGGGTCTGCTTCGACCTGCTGTCGGGCGAGCCGGGCGACACGCCGGGCGCCGTGACGCGGACGACCGACGATCTCGTACGGGTCTTCTCGGACGGAACCTGGGACAGCGAGGAGAACGGGAAGCTGCGGACCGCGTTCCGGGAGCGGTTCTGCGCCTTCGACGACGGGCGGGCCGCCGAGCGGGTGGTGCGCCATGTGCTGCTGGGCGAGAGCGAGCTGCTCCCGGTGGCGCCGCTGCACGAGCGCAGGCCGGTCGCCGTGCCGCGGCAGACGGACGTCGCCACCGCCCCGGACGACCTCCCGGCCGACGCGCCCGCAGAGGCTTCCGGCGACGCTTCGGAGGCCGCCGCGGAGGTCGCCGCGGAGGCCGCCGGGCGCAGGGCGCGCTGACCGCCGCCGCGCACGAGCCCCCGCCGCGCAGGGATCCGGGCGGACCTCCCCTCGTAGAAGTCCGCCCGGACGCTTGTGTCGGCTCAGCCCTGCTGGCCGGCCATCACCGTCACCAGACCGGCCACGACCATCAGCGAGCCGCCCCAGGTCCAGGCCGAGGTGCGCTCGTGCAGCACGGTCGAGGAGGCCAGCACGATCAGCAGATAGCCGAGCGCGTTGAAGGGGTACGCGATGTTCAGCGGCACCTTGGCGAGCGTCGACATCCACGCCACCGCCGAGACGGCGAAGACGAGGAGCCCGAGGATCACCCAGGGCGAGGCCGCCGCGCGCATCGCCACCGAGCCGCCGCCGTGCTCGGCGGCGGCGGCCGCGGACCGCATGCCGTGCTTCAGCATGATCTGGCCCCCCGCCGACGAGAAGACCGCGAAGAGCAGAAGCAGCAGACTGGGCAGCGTCAAAATGCGCCTCCTGGCAGGGGGTTCGGGCTTCGGCGCGGGGCCGGTCTCAGGTGCGGGCGCCCACGCGTCCGGTGAGGTCGGCGGGGACATACTGGCGGTTGAGAATGTCTTGGACATCGACGTGCTCCCCAGCGATGATCGTCTGCGCCGCGTGCGGGGTGAGCACGGCGACGTACTGATAGCCGAAGAGGGTCGGCCGCATCCGGGTCAGTAGCCTGGAGATCCCGCCCAGGGTCCTGGCGAGGAACCCGCCGCCGAGCACGGACCAGAAGGGCGCGCCCGTCGAGGTGACCCTCAGCAGGTCGTAGCCGGAGGAGCGGACCGTGCGGCGCAGGCTGGCGCGGCTGAAGAAACGCAGATGCGTCTCGTCGAGGATGCCGCGCCGGTCGTAGTCGAAGGCGCCGAGCGCGACCCGCAGCCGTGAGTACCAGTGCCCGAAGTTCGGCACGGACAGCAGCACCTTGCCGCCGGGGCGGAGCACGTCCCGCAGCTCCTTGAGGACCCGCTCGGGGCGGGAGAGGTGCTCGATGACGTCCCCGGCGACCACATAGTCGTAGTCGTAGCCGACGTCCTCGGGCAGCCCCTCCTCCAGGTTGGCCAGCACGAACTCGGTGCAGCGCTCTCTGACCCCCTCGACCTCGACGAAGTCGACGCCGGTGACGGTGTGTCCGAGCTCTTCGAGGCGCGCGGCGAACAGGCCGCCCGAGCAGCCGACGTCGAGGACCCGGCCGGGCGGCAGGTCCCGCATCATCTTCAGGATGGCGGAGTGCGAGGAGCCGTCGCCCTCCTTGAAGGCGTACTCGACCGGTTTGGGGATCCAGGCGCAGGTGCCGAAGCCCTTGAGGGCCAGGCGGTACTCGAGGACGTCCTTGACGACGTCCTTCGCGTACCGCATGCCGTTGACGTAGCAGATCTCGTCGCCGTAGTACGTCGGGATGGGGATCTCCTTGATCCGCATGCCGGCGTCGATGAGCTGGACGATGATCTGGGTGTCGAAGTCGAAGGCGTCGGTGTTGCGGTCGATGGGCAGCCGGCGCAGCGCGGCGACGCTGTAGGCGCGGTAGCCGGAGTGGAACTCAGTGAGCCCGGAGCCGAGCAGGCCGTTCTCCAGCCGGGTCAGGACGCGGTTGCCGAGCCATTTGTAGAAGGGCATGCCGCCGCCCAGCGCGCTGCCGGGCCTCATCATCCGGGAGCCGAAGACGGCCTCGCACTCGCCGCGCTCGATGGGCGCGACCATCTCGGGCAGCAGCTCGGGGGCGTACTGCCCGTCGCCGTGGAGCAGCACGACGATGTCCAGGCCGCGCTCGGCGGCCAGCGCGTAGCCCGCCTTCTGGTTGCCGCCGTAGCCGAGGTTCTTGGTGTGCCGCATCACCACGGTGGGCGGCATCCCGTCCAGCTGGGACCAGCGGCAGCCCGCGGTGAACGTCTCGTCGTGACTCGCGTCGTCGAGGATGAGGACCTCGGCGATCCGCGACCGGAAGTCCTTCGGGATGCGGTCGAGCGTCTTCTCCAGCGTCGACTCGGCGTTGTACGCCACTACCAGGATGCCGATCCTGGGCTTCGGACTGTCCTTCACTGGGCCTTCTCTACTCTCCGTTGAGTGGTCAGTTGACGGTGGAGGCGGGTGCGGAGCGCTCCTGCGCGGGCTGCGGCACGAGCGGGCGCGGCGGATCCGGGACGGGGTCCGGCGGCGCGGCGAGGACTCTGCGGACGCCGCTCGCGATGCCGATCGCGAGCAGCAGCCAGCCGACGGCGGCCAGCGACAGCGCCAGATCGCTCCAGCGGACCGCGCTGTCGCCGGCGTAGACGTCGACGGTGACGATCCCGACGACGACGCTGAACGCCACCCCTTCCCAGAGCCCGAAGAGGAAGAGGCCGACCACGGGCCAGGCCAGGTACTGGACGGCGGACGCGGTGCTGAGCAGCAGCAGGAGGGTCGTCGACAGCGCGACCGCGTACGGCGCGTGGGCGGGGCGCCGCCAGGCAAGCCAGGCGCCGGCGGCCATGCAGAGCAGCACGAACACGAAGTGGGCGTCGCTGTGGACGAACGCGATGAATTCGTCGGACGCCCCGAAGAAGTCGGCGAACCTGACGAACCCCCAGAGCCTGGCCCGTCCGCCCTCGTACCCGAGGACCTTCTCGGTCAGCGGCCCGGGGACGACGGCGAGGACCGGGGTCCACAGCGCCAGCAGCACGGCGCCCAGCCCGGCGCAGAACCGGACCGCGGCCGGCCGGCCGGCGCGCGCGGCGGCGACGAGCAGGGCGGGGATCGCCACGATCGGAATGAGTTTGACGCTGATCGAGAGGGCGGCGAGAACGCCGGCCGCGAGCGGCCTTCGCCGGTCGACGAGCTGATAGGCGGCGGCGACCGCGAGCATGATGGCGACCGAGTCGGTGTTCCCGTGGTATCCGGAGGTCGAGACGAGCACGGGACTCAGGGCGCATCCCATCGCGCACGCCATGGCGGTCCGGATCGAACGGCGGCGGCGCACGATGGCGAAAATGAGCAGCGCGGAGACGAAGTCGGCGATGCAGGCGGGCGTGCGGATCAGAACGTCGAAAGGGAGGCCGATGTCTTCGAGGCCGTCCATGGCCAGCAGCATCCAGCTGGCGAGCGGGGGATGGTTGTAGACGGGCAGCCGCGGCATGGGGTGTCCGTAGACGTGCAGCGGGCCGACCTGTTCGATCGCACGCGCGAATGCGTTGAAGAAGCGGACGTCGGCGGGGCCGCGCATAGTGGCGGCGATGACCATCTTCGACACAAAAGCGATCGCGGACACGACGATCACGAGCTTTCTCGCTCTTCGCGCGTCCAGTGCGGACCTATCCGTTCGCATTCGCATGTCCATGGCCGCCGAACGTAGCAACGCAAGACGTCAACATCGCGCACCGATAAACACACTTGAAGTGCTGCATACATCATTGCGCTGCGATCTTTGGCGCCGAATCGGCTCGGCAAATCACCCGGACGGTCCACCGCGCCCCGTAATTCGAGCGCTTCAGCCCTCGTTCACCGCCTGTTTCTTCTTAGGCTTTCTCCATCGATCAGACCATTTCGATTCAACACATCCATCCAGTCAGCAATCCATCCAGCACGTCGACGGGGCAGATCCAGTGAAAGCACTCGTACTCTCCGGCGGCGCCGGAACCCGACTGCGGCCGATCACGCACACCTCGGCCAAGCAGCTCGTCCCGGTCGCCAACAAGCCGGTCCTCTTCTACGGCCTGGAGTCGATCGCCGCGGCCGGCATCACCGAGGTCGGCATCGTCGTCGGCGACACCGCGCAGGAGATCGAAGCGGCGGTCGGCGACGGCTCGCGGTTCGGCATCGACGTCACGTACATCCCTCAGGAGTCGCCGCTCGGGCTCGCCCACGCGGTGCTCATCTCCCGCGACTTCCTCGGCGACGAGGACTTCGTGATGTACCTGGGCGACAACTTCATCGTCGGAGGCATCACGGACCTGGTCGAGGAGTTCCGCGAGCGGCGGCCCGACGCGCAGATCCTGCTCACCAAGGTGCCCGACCCGCGCTCGTTCGGCGTGGCGGAGCTGGACGGCGCGGGCAGGGTGGTGCGGCTGGAGGAGAAGCCGTCCCAGCCGCGCAGCGACCTCGCGCTCGTCGGGGTCTATCTCTTCACGCCCGCCGTCCACGAGGCGGTGCGGGCCATCGCGCCCTCCGCGCGCGGGGAGCTGGAGATCACCCACGCGCTGCAGCATCTGATCGACAGCGACCGCCGGGTGGCCTCGACGGTCATCGACGGCTACTGGAAGGACACCGGCAACGTCGCGGACATGCTGGAGGTCAACCGGTCGGTCCTGGAGCGGCTCGACCCGCACCACGAGGGCAGCGTCGACGAGGAGACGGAGATCATCGGCCGGGTGCGGATCGAGGCGGGGGCGGTGGTGCGCGCCTCGCGCATCGTCGGCCCGGCGGTCATCGGCGCGGGGACCGTCGTGGAGCGCTCGTACATCGGCCCCTCGACGTCGATCGCCGAGAACTGCCGGATCACGGACAGCGAGATCGAGTACTCCATCGTGCTGAGCGGCTCGTCGCTGGAGGGGGTGGGGCGCGTCGAGGCCTCGCTGATCGGCCACGACGTCGAGATCACGCCGGCCCCGCACATCCCCGCCGCGCACCGCCTGGTGCTCGGGGACCACAGCAGGGTGCAGATCTCGGGCTGATGTCGGGCTGATCTCCGGCTTATCCGGGGCAGGTCTCCGGCTGGTCTCCGGCTGATCCGCAGCGGAGCTCCGGCCGGTCTCCGGCTGATCCGGGGCAGATCTACGGCTGTTCTCCGGCTGATCGCGGCCGGGAGGGCGCGCCGGGCACGGCGGTCGTCGGCGCCGTGCCCGGCGCTCCCGTCGGCGACCGGCTCGGCTACCGGCTCGGCTACCGGCTCGTCTGCCCGCCGGACAGCTCCGTCAGCAGCCGGTCCGCCACCGTCGTCGCCGCCCGCGCGTCGTCGAGGTCGCAGAACACCTCGCGGAACCGCTCGTACGCCTCCGCGTGCCCCGCGACCGCCGCCTCCGGCTCGCGCAGCGCCTCGATCAGCTCCGGGCCGCCGGGGACCAGCGGCCCCGGCGCGCGCTCCTCGAAGTCGAAGTAGAAGCCGCGCAGCGTGTCGCGGTAGTGCTCCAGGTCGTAGGTGTGGAACAGCATCGGGCGGCCGGTGTGCGCGAAGTCGAACATCAGCGACGAGTAGTCGGTGACCAGCGCGTCGCTCACCAGCATCAGCTCGGCGACGTCCGGGTAGCGCGAGACGTCGCGGGCGAAGCCGCCGGTCTCGGGCAGCCGGTCGGCGACCAGGTAGTGGCGGCGCACCAGCAGCACATGGGTGTCGCCGAGCGCCCGGCGGGCGGCGGCGAGGTCGAGCCGGAGGTCCAGGGCGTAGCCGCCGCCCTTGGGCCGGTCCTCGCGCCAGGTCGGGGCGTACAGCACGATCTTCTTGTCCTCGGGCAGGTCCAGGCGCTCGCGGACGGCGGCGGCGACCTTGTGCCGGTCCTCGGCGTGCAGCAGGGCGTTGCGCGGGTAGCCGGACTCGACAACCTCGCCCTCGTAGCCGAAGGCGCGGCGCAGGATCGGGGTCGCGAAGCGGTTGGGCGAGACAAGCAGGTCCCACTGTCCGGCGCGCTGCGGCAGCGACTCGATGTAGGGGCGGTTGGCCTGCGAGGTGCCCAGCAGGTCCCGGCCGATGCGCTTGAGCGGGGTGCCGTGCCAGGTCTGCACGACGAACTGGCCGCGGCCGCGCTCGAACCACTTGGGCAGCTGGGTGTTGGTCACCAGCGCCCGCGAGAGGGCCAGCGCCTCGTGCCACTCGGCGCTGCCGTACTCCACGGCGCGGACCCCGGCGGGCAGCGGCGCCTGCTGGTCGCGCACGACCCACAGATGCTCCAGCCCGGTGTCGCGGCTCAGCAGCTCCTCGTGGACGGCGCGCGGCGAGTCGGAGTACTGGCGGCCGTCGAAGCTGGAGAACAGGATCGTGTCGCGGCGGGGTCCGCGGCGCAGGGAGGCGTACCTCCTGCGCAGCATCCGCTCGTGGTAGCCGCCGCGCTCGCGCGCCGTCAGCGCCGGGCCGGACTCCAGCGTCAGCTGGTCGTGGAAGCGGCGGTTCAGGGTGAAGTCCCGTCCGCGCACCCGCTGTACGAGGGGGACGGCGCCGTGCTCGGCAGGGGCCAGGCGCACCGGGATGTACTGCTCGGGGTCGCTCTCGCCGCGCGCGCGGAAGAAGAGGTACCAGCGGCCCTCGCTCAGCGGCAGCTCGCCGCCGGGGCCTTGGACGGCGGCGGTGTCGAGCACGGCGTGGAACCGGCCGTCCCTCAGCTGCGGGTCGACGACCGTCTCCTCGTGGCTGCCGTTGTGCTGGAGCACCAACTCGGCCTCGAACAGGGCGTGCTGCGGGAAGCTGCCCGCGACGGTGAGCTCGCCGGACGGCCGCAGCATGAGAGAGTCCGCGATCGGCTGGGCGCTCTGGTCGGACAGCACGAGGTTGCCCGACGCGTTGGCGGTGACGACGAGCTCGCGGGCGGGGCCGTCGAGAGGGTAGCGGCCGGGGTCGACGGCGGTGCGCACGCCGACGGCGACCCGGCTGCCGTCGGCGCGGACCAGGCGTACGCCCCAGGGGCTGGCGTGGTGCGCGTCGTCCGGGGCGAACAGGTCGAGCGGCACGTCGGCCCAGAAGGCGGCGCCGTCCGCGGCGACGGCGGGGACCTCGTGGTGCTCCTTGGTGTGCCAGTTCTCCAGCCGCAGCGCCGTGGGGGCGAGGCCGTCGAGCGTGACGCCCTCGACGCGTACGCAGTCGTCGCCGGGCCGGTGCCCGGTGAGCAGGGCGGCGACCCGCTCCGCCTTCAGCCGCAGCTTGTTGCCGGACAGCTGGGGCACGATCCGCAGGTCGTCGCGGACGTGGTGGACGGCGGGGGCGGCGGGGTTGCCGAGCATCCGCAGCGGGCCGCGGCGCAGGGCGCCGGCGCTCAGGATGCCGACCTCCAGGCTCCAGGTGGCGGACGTGCCGAGGCGGGCGGGGTCGACGACCGCCTCGAAGCCGGCCCGGTCGTAGCAGTGCATGCCCTGCCGGGAGTCGGCGGTCGCCTCGGGCAGGGTGATCCTGCGCAGCCGCAGCGGCAGGACGCGGCGGCGGCCGGAGCGCAGCCAGCCGATGGTGAGCGAGCGCCGGCGCAGCTTGCCGACGGGCCGGTTGCGTACGTACGCGTAGCCCTTGAGGTGCAGTCTCCCGTCCCGCCAGACCGCCTCGACGAGGTCCGACAGGACGGGCAGGTCGGCCTTGTTCAGCGCGGTGACGCGGCGCGGGAGGCCGGCGGCGAGGGCGGGGTAGGAGGCGCGGAGCCTCTTCACACCGCGGACGCGGAAGGCGTCGCGGTTGTTCTTCTCGAAGGCGAGCAGGGCGAGGAGCTCGGCGATCCGGCGCTCGCGCACGAGCTGCCACTTGACGCGCAGATGCAGCGGAAGGCCGTCCAGGACGGACTGGTCGACGCTGCCCACGAAGGCGCCGGCCTGGTCGAGGAACGCCTGGTGGTACTCCCCGTCCCCGTCGGGCAGCGCCTCCATGAACAGGTTCAGGTCGCTGCTGAGCACGCTGGAGTCGTAACGCCGCTTGCCCTCGGCCCACTTGGGCTCGGTCGCGAGGAACTCGGCGGCGCGGGCGCACGAACGGGCGCGGTCCTGCACGGCCTTGGGGCGGGCCCGGCGGGTGGTGATCGAGCCGTCGCGGTCGCGCCAGAGGTACACCGTGTCGTGGAGCACGTCGACGGAGGCGGCGAGGAAGTGCGCGGGAATGATCACGGGGATGTCCTCGAAGAGGACTCCCTCGGGGAAGGCGAAGGAGTTCCGGTCCCAGAAGTCCCTGCGGAACACCTTGTTGCAGGCGATGCGGTCGTAGAGCAGCGGCCAGTGGCGGGTGACGTGGGTGGCGGTGCGGGAGGCGGCCATCGGCTCGCGGAACATCGGGGACTGGCCGGTCTTCCCGCTCGCGCGCAGCCGGAAGACGTTGCCGGTGGCGAAGTCGGAGCCGGAGGCCTCGAGGGAGGACACCATCCGCTCGTACGCGTCGGCGGGGACGAGGTCGTCGCTGTCGACGAAGGCGAGGAACTCGCCGCGGGCCTCGCGGACTCCGGCGTTGCGGGCGGCGCCGAGGCCCGCGTTGACCTGGGTGAGCAGCCGGAAGCGGTCGTCCTCGGCGGCGAAGCGGCGGGCGATGACGGCGCTGCCGTCGGTGGATCCGTCGTCCACCATGACGACTTCCAGGTCGCGCAGACTCTGGTCGGCCAGCGAGCGCAGGCACTCCTCGAGATAGTCCTCCACGTTGTAGACGGGGACGACGACGCTGAGCCGAAGAGGCATGGTGGGCACGTCCGTTCAAAAGCGCGGTTCGCTGCGAGTTGCGGTGACTGGGGAGAACAACCCGCCCGACGGGCAAGGGTCACCGCACGTTGGGCCATACGGGTGACGGGGACGCCGGCCGCCCGCGTACGGCCCTCCCTCGACCGCCGAATCGGCGCACCGCGGGGGCGCGAAGGCGCGCCCGCACGCCCAACCGCCCTCCCCCGCAAGGGGATCGAGAGAGCATCGGGATGCGATGGAGAGGGAAGGGGCGGAGGGGGAGCGGAGGATCCCGTCAGCGGGAGGGACGCGAGGACGGGGGAGCCTCCGCGCGCAGCGCCGCCGCCGCCGAGGCCGCCAGCGCGTCCAGATACGCCTCCCCCACCTCCTCCCGCACCACGACCAGCCGCCAGTACAGCGGCCCCACCATCAGGTCCAGCGCCCTGTCCGGGTCGGCCGTCGGCGGGAGCTCGCCGCGCGCCACCGCCTCGCGGACGATCACCGCGGCCACGCCCTGCTGGCCGTCCAGCAGCGCCGCCTTGATCGCGTCGGAGATCTCCGGGTGCCGCGCCGCCTCCACCAGCAGGTCCGGGATGACCTGGGAGGCGACCGGGTGGCGCAGGGCGTGCGCGGCCACTTCGAGCAGCGCCCGCACGTCCCCGTACAGCGAGCCGGTCTCCGGCGCCGGCAGCCCGTTCGCCGCGAACGCCGTGACCAGGTCCAGCACCAGCGCCAGCTTCGACTTCCACCGCCGGTAGACCGCCGTCTTGCCCACGCCCGCCCGCCGCGCGATGCCCTCGATGGACATCCGGGCGTAGCCGACCGCCGCCAGCTCCTCGAAGACGGCCGCGCGAATCGCCTCGGTCACGTCCTCCCGGAGCACCGCGGCTCCCGCGGGGGTGCGGCGTGGGGTCGCGGGGTCCGTAGTCATGTCCCGCAGCATAGCGCCGCCCACGTCACGACGAGACGGTTGCGTTGCGACGTAACGACGTCTTACTCTCACCGTAGCGACGATACGGTCCCGTTCCGTCGTAGATCTGTCGTAAAGCCCCTCGTATGCCACTCGTAAGCCTCACCGGAAGGGAAGGGAGCGACGTGAGCCTGAGCGAGCTCGCCGCCCAGCACGGGCTGACCGTGAGCGGAGCCCGCCCGCCGCTCGGCGCGTACGTCCGCCAGCTGTGGGCCCGCCGCCACTTCATCGCCGCCTTCGCCACCGCCAGGCTCACCGCGCAGTACAGCCAGGCGCGGCTCGGCCAGCTCTGGCAGCTGATGACCCCGCTGCTCAACGCCGCCGTCTACTACGTGATCTTCGGCAGGCTCATGGGCACCGGGAAGCACGTCGAGGACTTCGTGCCGTTCCTCGTCACCGGCGTCTTCGTCTGGACCTTCACCGCCAACTCGATCATGGCCGGCGCCCGTGCGATCTCCGGCAACATCGGACTCGTACGCGCCCTGCACTTCCCCCGCGCCGCCCTGCCCGTCGCGCTGGCCCTCCAGCAGCTCCAGCAACTGCTGTTCTCCCTGGGCGCGCTCGCCGCGATCCTGGTCTGCTGCGGGCAGCCGCCCCGGGCGTCCTGGCTGCTCGCCGTCCCGGCGCTCGCGCTTCAGGCGGCCTTCAACACCGGCCTGTCGATGGCCATGGCCCGGCTCGCCGCGGGCGCGCCGGACATCGCGCAGCTGATGCCGTTCCTGCTGCGGACGTGGATGTACGCGTCGGGCGTGATGTGGAGCATCCGGGCGACGGTCGCCGACGCGCACCTGCCGCACGCCGTCGTCCTGGCCCTCCAGTGCAACCCGGCCGCCGTCTATATCGACCTGGTGCGCTTCGCGCTGATCGAGAGCTACGACAAGGCCCAGCTGCCGCCGCATGTGTGGGCGCTGGCGCTCGGCTGGGGCGTGCTCCTGGGGGCGGGCGGATTCGTGTACTTCTGGGCAGCGGAGGAGCGGTACGGCCGTGGCTGAGCGAACTGGGCGAACTGGGCGAACACCCACCGTCGTCGTCGACGACGTGCACATCGCCTACCAGGTCAACGGAGCGAGGACCGGGCGCGGCAGCGCCGTCTCCGCCCTCAGCCGGATCGTCTCCCGCCGCGCCGCCCCCGGCGTCCGCGAGGTCCACGCCGTCAAGGGCGTCAGCTTCGCGGCGTACACGGGCGAGGCCATCGGCCTCATCGGCTCCAACGGGTCCGGCAAGTCCACGCTGCTCAAGGCCATCGCCGGACTGCTGCCGCCCGCCCGGGGCCGGGTCTACACCCACGGCCAGCCCGCTCTCCTCGGCGTGAACGCGGCGCTGATGTCCGACCTGACCGGCGAGCGCAACGTCGTCCTCGGCGGGCTCGCGATGGGCATGACCCGCGAGGAGGTCCGCGAACGCTACGACGGGATCGTCGAGTTCTCGGGGATCAACGACAAGGACGACTTCGTCTCGCTGCCGATGCGCACGTACTCCTCCGGCATGGGCGCCCGGCTGCGCTTCTCGATCGCCGCCGCCAAGAGCCACGACGTGCTGCTGATCGACGAGGCGCTGTCCACCGGGGACGCCCCCTTCCGGCGGCGCAGCCAGCGGCGCATCGACGAGCTGCGGGCGCAGGCCGGAACGGTCTTCCTGGTCAGCCACAGCAACAGCACGATCACCGAGTCCTGCGACCGGGCGATCTGGCTGGAGGCGGGGACGCTGCGGATGGACGGTCCGGCGAAGGAGGTCGTCGCCGCGTACGAACGGTTCACCGCCGAGAAATAGGGACGATCGCGGTCGTACGGAACGGAGTGCTGCTCACGGCGGCCGTGCTGTCCTGCCGCGGGCGGTCGCCGGGCAGGCCACTGCGGCGACGGACGCCACGGCCATGGACGCCATGCCGACGGCCGCCAGGACCAGCCGTCGCCGGGCCGACGGTCCCTGGGGGCAGTCCCCGGGGGACTCCCTGGGCAGGCGGTCCGTGGGCCTGCGGTCATCGGGCCAGCCGTCGCCAAGCCGGCCGTCGCCAAGCCGGCCGGGAGCGCGCCAGCGCCCCCGGCGCCCGCCGCGCCGCACGCGACCCCGCCCGCCCCCCGCGACCCTCCGCCGCGACCGGGACGCCCGGCGCGGCCAAGCGGTAGGCTCCCCTGCCGACGTAGAGGGGGCTGGGATGCGGAACGGGGGGCCGGAGCCGCTGCGCCAGGACGATCCGACGGAGATCGCCGGGTATGTGCTCGAGGCGCGGATCGGCGAGGGCGGCATGGGCGCCGTCTATCTCACCCGTACCGCCGACGGCCATCCCGTCGCCCTGAAGCTGATCCGCCGCGAGCACGCGCAGAGCGAGAACTTCCGGCGCCGCTTCGCCCGCGAGGTCGAGGCGGCCCGGCGGGTCGGCGGCCGCCATCTGGCGCAGGTCGTCGACCATGACGCGGAGGCCGCCCGCCCCTGGCTCGCCACCCGCTATGTGCCGGGGCTGCCGCTCGACGACGCGCTGGAGGAGTACGGTCCGCTGCCGCTGGGGTGCGTGCTCCAGCTGACCGCCTGCGCCGCGCACGCGCTGGACGCCGTGCACGCCGCCGGCGTCATACACCGCGATGTGAAGCCGGCGAACCTGCTGCTCACCGCGGAGGGGCCGTGCCTGCTCGACTTCGGCATCGCCCGCGCGGAGGGGACCGAGAGCCTCACCACCGTCGGGCGGATGGTCGGCACCCCGAAGTACATGTCGCCCGAGCACGCGCTCGGCAAGCAGCTCACCCCCGCGTCCGACGTCTTCACGCTGGGCCTGGTGGCGGCGGAGGCCGCGACCGGACGCCATCCGTACGGGGAGGGCGGCGGTCTCGTCGTCGCCACCCGGATCGCGGGCACCGACCGCGAGCCCCCGGACCTGAGCGCCCATCCGCCGGCGCTGCGCGAGGTGCTCGACGCGTGCCTGTCCGCCCGGCCGCAGGACCGGCCGACCGCTGCGCAGGCGGCGGCGATGTGCGGGCGCGCGGCGGGCCGCGATGTGCACGACTTCCGCGGCTGGCTCCCCAAGCCGCTGACCGCGGCGGTCGCGCGCGTGGAGCGCTCGGCGAGGGACCCGCGCTCCTCTGGCTGGCTGGGCAGAGCGTTCAGGGGCCGGACGGGCTGGAGTTCCAGCCCGTCCGACCCCTGAGTCCGTCCGGCATTGGGTCCGTCCGGCATTCAGCGCTTCACGCGCCCCCGCGTCAGTTGTGCGTACGCAGCAGCTGACGCATCGTCCGCATCGCCACCGACAGGTTCGCCAGGTCGAACTGGTCCGAGCCCTGGATCTCCTCCAGCGTCGTGCGCGCACGGCCCAGGATCGCCGCGTTCTTCTGCTCCCACGCCTTGAACCGCTCCTCGGGCGTCGAGGAGCCGTTCCCGACCGACAGGACGTCCGCGGTCAGCGCCGCGTGCGCCGCGTACAGGTCCTCGCGGATCGAGGCGCGGGCCATCGACTGCCAGCGGTCGGCCCGCGGCAGCTCGATGATCCGGTCCATCAGCTGGGTGATCCGCAGCCGGTCGGCGAGGTCGTAGTACACCTCGGCGACCGCCATCGGCTCCTGGCCCGTACGGTCCGCGATGGCCACGATGTCGAGCGTCGGGAAGGCGGACGAGAAGCCGGCCACGCGCAGGGCGAGCTCCTCGGGGACGCCGACCGCGGTGAGCTCGTCGAGGATGTTCTGGTACCACTCCAGGTCCGCGCCGCGCAGCATCTTCGGCAGCTGCGACCAGACCTCCTCCACGCGCTCCGCGAAGAACTCGATGGTCTCCGCGAGCTCCAGCGGCTGCTGGCGGTTGCCGAGGAGCCAGCGGGTGCCGCGCTCGACCAGCCGGCGCGAGTGCAGCCGGATGCGGGTCTGGACGTCGGCCGCGACCTGGTTGTCCAGGGACTCGACGGCGTCCCAGACCGCGCCCAGGCCGAAGATCTCGCGCGCGGCGGTCTGCGCCCGCACGATCTCCTCGATCGACGCGCCGGTCTCCTCGCGCAGCCGGTGCAGGAAGGTCGAGCCGCCGGTGTTCACCGTGTCGTTGACCAGCACCGTCGTGACGATCTCCCGGCGCAGCGCGTGCCCGTCGATCGCCTCGGGGCAGCGCTCGCGCAGCTGCTGGGGGAAGTACGCGTGCAGCAGCCGGCGCAGATACGGGTCGTCCGGCAGCGAGGTCCCGATCAGCTCGTCCGCCACCGTGATCTTGGTGTAGGCGAGCAGCACGGCCAGCTCGGGCTGGCTGAGCCCCTTGCTCGCGTTGAGCAGCTCGCGGATCTGGCGGTCGTTGGGCAGGAACTCCAGCGCCCGGTCCAGCGCCCCGTCCCGGCCCAGCCGGCGCATGAAGCGCTGGTGGGCGTGGAGGAGGGAGGGCGACTGGGTCACGGCGTTGGTCAGGGCGACGTTCTGCGCGTAGTTGTTGCGCAGCACCAGGCTGCCGACCTCGTCGGTCATCTCGGCGAGCAGCTTGTTGCGCTGCTTGACGGTCAGATCGCCGTCCGAGACCAGGCCGTTGAGCAGGATCTTGATGTTCACCTCGTGGTCGGAGGTGTCCACGCCGGCGCTGTTGTCGATCGCGTCGGTGTTGATCTTGCCGCCGTGGCGGTCGAACTCGATGCGGCCGAGCTGGGTCAGGCCCAGGTTGCCGCCCTCGCCGACGATCTTGACCCGCAGGTCCTCGCCGTTGACGCGGATCGCGTCGTTGGCCTTGTCGCCGACGTCCGCGTTGGACTCGGTCGACGCCTTGACATAGGTACCGATGCCGCCGTTCCACAGCAGGTCGACCGGGGCCTTGAGGATCGCCTGCATCAGCTCGGCGGGCGTCAGCTTGGAGACGCCCTGCTCGATGCCGAGGGCCTCGCGCATATGCGCGTTGACCGGGATCGACTTGGCGGTACGGGGGTGGATCCCGCCGCCCGCGGACAGCAGGTCCTTGTCGTAGTCCGCCCAGGAGGAGCGGGGCAGCTCGAACAGCCGGCGGCGCTCGGTGTAGGAGACGGCGGCGTCGGGGCTCGGGTCGATGAAGATGTGCCGGTGGTCGAAGGCGGCGACCAGGCGGATGTGCTCGGAGAGCAGCATGCCGTTGCCGAACACGTCGCCGGACATGTCGCCGACGCCGACGACCGTGAAGTCCTGCGTCTGGCTGTCGTGGCCGAGCTCGCGGAAGTGCCGCTTGACGGACTCCCAGGCGCCGCGGGCCGTGATGCCCATCTTCTTGTGGTCGTACCCGGCGGAGCCGCCGGAGGCGAACGCGTCGCCGAGCCAGAAGTCGTACGCGATGGCGACCTCGTTGGCGATGTCCGAGAACGTCGCGGTGCCCTTGTCGGCGGCGACGACGAGGTAGGTGTCCTCCTCGTCGTGGCGCACGACGTCCGGCGGCGGGACGACCTCGCCCGCGATCATGTTGTCGGTGATGTCGAGCAGCGCCGAGATGAAGGTCTTGTAGCAGGCGATGCCCTCGGCCAGCCAGGCGTCGCGGTCCACGGACGGGTCCGGGAGCTGCTTGGCGACGAAGCCGCCCTTGGCGCCGACCGGCACGATCACCGTGTTCTTGACCATCTGCGCCTTGACCAGGCCCAGGATCTCCGTACGGAAGTCCTCGCGCCGGTCGGACCAGCGCAGACCGCCGCGCGCGACCTTGCCGAAGCGCAGATGCACGCCCTCGACGCGCGGGGAGTACACCCAGATCTCGAACGCCGGGCGGGGCGCGGGCAGGTCCGGGATGGCCTGCGGGTCGAACTTCATCGACACATAGCTGTGCCGGCCGCCGCTGGCCGCCTTCTCGCCCTTCTTCGGGTTCGCCGCGTCGGCGCTCTGGAAGAAGTTGGTGCGCAGCGTGGCCTTGATGACGGTGAGGAAGGAGCGCAGGATCCGGTCCTCGTCCAGCGAGGCCACCTGGTCGAGCGCGCCGTCGAGCTCCTCGAGCAGGCCGTCGATCAGCTCGGTGCCCGCGCGCTGGCGCTCGGGGGCCATCCGGGCCTCGAAGAGGGAGACCAGCAGCCGGGTGGTGTGGACGTTGTCGCGGAGGGTGTCCTCCATGTACTCCTGGCTGAAGGTGGAGCCGGCCTGGCGCAGGTACTTGGCGTAGGCGCGCAGCACCATCGCCTGCCGCCAGTTCAGACCGGCGCGCAGCACGAGGGAGTTGAAGCCGTCGTTCTCCGCCTCGCCGGTCCACACGGCGGCGAAGGCCTCCTGGAAGCGCTCGCGGGCGTCGTCGCCGAGGTAGTCGCCGCCGTTGCCGGTCGACAGCGGCATGCGCAGACCGAAGTCGTAGATCCAGGCGCTGGTGCGGTCGGAGGTGCGCAGCTCGTACGGACGCTCGTCGACGACCTCGACGCCCAGCCGGTTGAGCGCCGGCAGCACAGCGGAGAGGGAGACCTGCTCGCCGGTGCGGTAGATCTTGAAGCGGCGCTCGCCGGGGGCTGCGCCGACCGGCTCGTACAGCGAGAGCGAGAAGTCCTTGCCGCTGCCGGTCAGCCGGTCCAGATGCACCAGGTCGGCGACGGCGGCGCGCGGCGAGTGGTCGGCCTTGTAGCCCTCGGGGAAGGCGGCGCCGTAGGTGCGCAGCAGCTCGGCGGCGCGCTCCTCGCCGCACTCGGCGTTCAGCGCCTCGGCGAAGCCGTCGGCCCAGGAGCGGGCGGCGTCGACCAGCCGGGCCTCGATGCGGTCCTTGTCGGCGTCGGTCAGATGGGGCAGCTCGGTGCCGGAGGGGACGCGGATGACGAAGTGGAGGCGGGAGAGGATCGACTCCGTGTTCCACGCGGTGAAGTCGACGCTGGTGCCGCCGAGCTCCTCCTTGAGGATGCCGGTCAGACGCTCGCGGACGGTGGTGTTGAAGCGGTCGCGCGGCAGGTAGACGAGGGCGGAGTAGTAGCGCCCGTACTCGTCCTGGCGCAGGTAGAGCCGCAGCCGCCTGCGCTCCTGGAGGTACAGGACGCTCGTCACGATCGACCGGAGCTCGTCGACCGGCGTCTGGAACAGCTCGTCGCGCGGGTACGTCTCCAGGATCTGGAGCAGGTCGCGGCCGTCGTGGCTGTTGGGCGAGAAGCCGGCGCCCTGGAGCACCTCGGCGACCTTGCGGCGCACGACGGGCACGCGGCGCACGGACTCGGTGTACGCGGCGGACGAGAAGAGGCCGAGGAAGCGGCGCTCGCCGATGACGTTGCCCTGCTCGTCGAACTTCTTGACCCCGATGTAGTCGAGGTACGAGGGGCGGTGCACGGTGGCGCGGCTGTTGGCCTTCGTCAGGACGAGCAGCTTGTGCTCGCGGGCCTTGGCGCGGGCGTCGGCGGGCAGCCGGCTGAAGGACGGGCTGACCGGGTGGGTGTCGTCGGCGCTGTGCTGCGGGTCGGAGCGCAGGATGCCGAGGCCGGTGCCGGGGCGGGCGGCGAGCGCGTCGTTCTCGGTGAGCTCGTACTCCCGGTAGCCGAGGAAGGTGAAGTGGTCCGCGGCGAGCCAGCGCAGCAGCTCGCGCGCCTCCTCCACCTCCTGGTCGCGCAGGTCGTCGGCGGTCGGCTCGCTGGGCAGCTCCTCGGCGATGCGCAGCGCGGCGTCGCGCATCTTCTCCCAGTCCTCGACGGCCTCGCGGACGTCGGACAGCACCCGCAGCAGATCGGCGGTGATCTGCTTGAGGTCGGCCCGGTCGGTCTCGCGGTCGATCTCGACGTGGATCCAGGACTCGACGAGCGCGTCGTGCGGCAGCGACGAGGAGGGCTGGCCGTTCGCCTCGGCGGGCAGCACCTCGATCAGCTTGCCCGTCACATCGCGGCGGACGGTGACCTGCGGGTGGATCACGACGTGGATGCCGCGGCCCTGGCGGGAGAGCTCGTTGGTGACCGAGTCGACGAGGAAGGGCATGTCGTCGGTGACGACCTCGACCACGGAGTGGCTGCAGGTCCACCCGTTCTCTTCCACGGTCGGGGTGTGGACGCGCACGTTGGCGGTCCCCTGCGGGCGGCTCTCGGCGAGTCGGTAGTGGGAGAGTGCGGCGCCGAAGACGTCGACCGGGTCGCGGTCGGCGAGGTCCTCGGGGGCGGTGTGCAGGTAGTAGCGCTGGAGGTATGAGAGCAGGGTGTCCTGGTCAGGACGGTCCTGCTCGGCCCCAGTCGGAAGGTTCCCCCCGACCGGGCTGTTCTCAGCTACCCGGGCAGCCCGTGCGAGCAGCTCGGCCTTGGCTTCGTCCAGCTTGGTCTGCATGTCCTCTGGCTCCTGTCGCGCGCCGTTGCGTGACGTAGGTGAAAGAAGCGACGCAACGCCACGACGCGGGGTGTCCGGTCGGAGTCGACGCTATGCCGCGATGAGAGATGTCCGCGCCATAATCGGCCAATTTTGGCAGCCGGGCCGGAATGAGAAGATCAACGATCGCCCGGGCGCGGTGGCACTCCGGGCGCAGGCCGGGGGCTTCGCTGCCCCCACGGCGTATCGCGCTGATCACGGCACCAGGCTATCGTCCCGCCCCCCTAAACCGTCATGAGCTGTATGTGTACAAAAGCACGGCCGGAAGTTTGACACTCTGGACAGCGACACAGGCCCTCTTGGCAAAGAGCCTCCGTCGGTGCAGGTTAAAGGTGACGAACCGGTCACTGTCGGCACGGACCGTCGGCATGGCCGCCACAGTCGCACGCCCGACACCGGGAGCAAGCCATGACTACGAAGATCCTGATCGTCACCGGCGACGCCGCCGAGTCCCTTGAGGTCCTCTACCCGTACCAGCGGCTGCTGGAGGAAGGGTACGAGGTCGACATCGCGGCCCCTGCCCGCAAGAAGCTGCGCTTCGTGGTGCACGACTTCGAGCCGGGCTTCGACACGTACACCGAGAAGCCGGGCTACACCTGGCCCGCCGACCTGGCGTTCTCGGAGGTCGACCCGGGCCAGTACGCGGCGGTGGTCATCCCGGGCGGCCGGGCCCCGGAGTATCTGCGCAACGACCCGGAACTGCGCAAGATCTTGAAGTCCTTCTTCGACGCGGACAAGCCGGTGGCCCAGATCTGCCACGGCCCGCTGCTGACGGCGGCGATCGGCAGCCTGGAGGGCCGCCGCGTCACGTCCTATCCGGCGCTCGAACTGGACATGCAGGCGGCGGGTGCGAGCTTCCAGGACACGGAGGCGGTGGTGGACGGCACCCTGATCTCCTCCCGCGCCTGGCCGGACCACCCGGCCTGGATGCGAGAGTTCCTCAAACTCCTGAGGACGAAGGCACCGGTGACGTGAGGTAGGGGGTGGGGGGATGGGTAGCGGGGTTCGGGGGCCTGGGGACGGGGCCCGGGGCCCCTGGCAGGGGCAAAGGGGTACCCGGGGCCCCGGCAGGGCCTGGGGCGCGGCTACGACAACCTCCCGGGGGCCCGGGCGTGAGCGGCCCCGGACGCGGGTGCTGGGGGCGGCCACGCGGAGACGGCCCAACAGGGGGAAACGGGGTCCGGGGCGCGCAGCCCCCGGCTCGACGGCGGACCGCACCCGCCCGACGCGGGGCGCCGCTCCATAGCGCCCGCAGCAGGGCCCCGGGGCCCTGCTGGGCTGGGGTCGAGCCCCGCTGCTCGCGGGTGCGGGACGCGGCCACGCGGAGGCGGGGCCCGCAGGGGCGCAGGGGTCGCGGGGCCCCTGGCAGCTCCTGGGGCGCGGCCCCAGCAGCCGCCTGGCGCGCGGGTAGGGCGAGCTCCTGCCGGGGCCTTGGGGCGCGGGCGGCCTGGCAGGGCCTGGGGCCGACCCCGACAAGCGCCCTGGGCGTGAGCAGCCCCGGACGCGGGTGCCCGGCGCGGCCACGCAGACTAGGGGGCCCGCAGGGGCAAACGGGGTCCGGGGCGCAGCCCCCGTCGGGCGGCTGTTCGCACCCGCCCGACGCGGGTCGCCGCTTCGCAGCAGGCGCGGGGTCCGGGGCGGAGCCCCGGTTAAGGGAAGGGGCGGGGTGGGGAAGCAACCGCCCCCTACGCCACCAGCTCCGCCGCCACCTCCACCGCCTCCGCCAAGCTGTCCACCACCGGCGCCCCCACCCCCGCCGACTCAAGACTCGCTCTGCTGTGCGACCCGCCGGTGTACAGCACCGCCCGCGCCCCCACATGCGCCGCCGCCACCGCGTCGTCCGCCGCGTCGCCGATGACCACCGTGCGGTACGGGTCCACCCCGACCTCGGTCAGCGCCGCCAGATGCCGCTCCATGTGCAGCGCCTTCGTGCCGCCCGACGGCCCGGTACGCCCGTCGACCCGTATGAAGTGCTCCTCGATGCCGTACCCCCGCACGACCGGCACCAGCTGCTCATGGCCGTACATGCTCAGCAGCGACTGGCTGCGCCCCGCCAGCCCCCACTGCCGCAGCAGCTCCTCCACGCCCTCGGTCAGCCCGCAGCCGATCCGGTGCTCGCTGTAGTGCCGGTGGAAGGCCTCGTCCATGACCTCCCACTCCGCGTCCGACGGCAGCCGCCCCATCAGCCGTTCGTAGAAGCGCGGAATTGGTATGCAGTACAACTCTCGATAGCGCTCCAGCGTGATCGGCTCCAGACCGATCTCCGCGAACGCCGCGTTCGTCGCCCCGATGACCGCCTTGCTGTCATCGAGGAGTGTGCCGTTCCAGTCCCAGACCAGGTGCCCGTTGTGCTTCCCCATACCGAAAACGGTACCGGGCGCCTCTGACAACGGGCCTCTCCGCCGGAGAACGGCCCTCGCAGGACCGCCTCAGCCCAGCAGGTTCGGGATCTCCTGCACCCCGTACCAGAGCAGCTCGTGGTCGTCCGCCCCGTCCACCGTGAACTGCGCGTCGTCGTCGCCCTGGTCCGCCGCCCCCAGCGCCTCCGCCGCCGCGGCCACGTCCGCCACCGCGTCGTCGGCGTCCACATGCACCGCCGCCGCCTTGGCCAGCGGGACCGCGGACGCGATCCGCACCTCGCCGAGCGCGCTCGCGACGAGCGCCCCGTCGGGATCGGCGACCGCGTCCTGGTCGGGCACGTCCACGGCGACGACGACCCGTCGCCGCGCCGTCTCGGGCGCCCCGGCCAGCAGCCGCAGCGATCCCGCGGCGGCCCGGCTCAGAGCCGCGTACTCGAGCTCCTCGATGTCGTCGGAGACGTACCACTCGCGCAGCCCGGGCGTGACGGCGTAGGCGGTCAGCGGGCCCGGGCCCAGCTCGCCCGCCTTGTGCGCCTCTGCGAGACCGGGAAGGGTCAGGGGGACGTAGACGCGCATTGGCTGGCCGCTTTCGTAGTCGGGAGACGCCCTCAGGATACGTGGGACGTCCCCCTTCGGGGTGCCCCTCCCAGCTCGCGCACCGTCCACCTCGCGCGCCCTGCGCGTCCGCCTCGCCGGCGGCTCCACCAGCCCAGATCCGCCCGTCGATGTACCCCGATCACCCAGATAGGCGATCTTCCCGGCCGCCCGCGCTTCCGCCCGCGCTCATTGCGGCCGCCCAGCCCGCCCCCGTAGAAGAATCACCAACGAAGTTACCGCCCGGTATCCACTCCGGGCCCGGCACGACGGGGGCGATCTCGATGGACAGGACCCGGCCCGCAGGACGACGCGACCAGCGCCGGCCCGCCGCGGTGGCGGCATCGGCGATGGCGCGTGCACGGCGACATCACAAGCCGCACTACTGGTTCGCCGACCGCCTGCTCGCGGTGCTCAGCGGCCAGCGCCCGGTCCACTGGATGCTCGGCCACACCATCGGCGAGGCGTACGAGCAGCTGGTACGGCTCGCCCCTGGCGCGCCGCTGCGCCCGGCGGACCGGGTGACGCCTGTGGTCCGCCACTGCGGCGAGTACCACCCGGGCCCGGGCGTGATCGAGGCCTTCGCCCGTATCGGCTCGGGCGACCGGGTCAGCGCGATGGCGTTCCGCCTGGAGCAGGGCGCGGACCAGCGCTGGCGCTGCGCGGCCGTGGAACTGGGCGGCGAGCGCGTCCCAGCGGCCCGCTAGGGCGCGAGCGGGCGGCCGGCGGGCGTGCGCACAGACGACGGCCGGGGCCGGACACCTATAGCGGTGTCCGGCCCCGGCCGTCGGCTATCGAGCCTCTATAGAGCTGTCGAGCGTCGTCCATAGAGCCTGTAGAGCTATGGAGCGAGGAGCGCGAGCTCAGGCGCTACTTCTTGCGGCGCCGCCCACCGCCCTTCTGCGCCTTGCGGCGCTCCGCACGCGTCATCCCGTCCGTCTCCGAGCGGGCCGGCCCGTCGCCGTTGTCGAAGTCGCCCTCGACGACGCCGCCCTCGCCGTCCACCGTGGGCGCCGAGAAGTGCAGCCGGTCCGGACGCTGCGGGGCGTCGAGCCCCTTGGCGCGGATCTCCGGGCGCGAGGCGCCGGCCGGCACCGCGTCCTCCTTCGACAGCGAGGGGCGCTCCGCCGCGTCCTGCACCGGAACCTCCTCGACCTGCTGCTCGACCTGGACCTCCAGGTTGAACAGGTAGCCGACGGACTCCTCCTTGATGCCCTCCATCATGGCGGTGAACATGTCGAAGCCCTCGCGCTGGTACTCCACGAGCGGGTCCTTCTGGGCCATCGCGCGCAGGCCGATGCCCTCCTGGAGGTAGTCCATCTCGTAGAGGTGCTCGCGCCACTTGCGGTCCAGGACGGACAGCACCACGCGCCGCTCCAGCTCGCGCATGATGTCCGAGCCGAGCGTCTTCTCACGCTCGTCGTACTGCTCGTGGATGTCGTCCTTGATGGTCTCGCCGATGAACTCCGCGGTGATCCCGGCGCGGTCGCCGGCCGCCTCCTCCAGCTCCTCGACGGTGGCCTTCACCGGGTAGAGCTGCTTGAACGCGCCCCACAGCCGGTCCAGGTCCCACTCCTCGGCGAAGCCCTCGACGGTCTCCGCCTGGATGTAGGCGTCGATCGTGTCGTCCATGAAGTGGCGCACCTGCTCGTGCAGGTCCTCGCCCTCCAGAACGCGGCGGCGCTCGCCATAGATGACCTCGCGCTGACGGTTGAGGACCTCGTCGTACTTCAGGACGTTCTTACGCGTCTCGAAGTTCTGCTGCTCGACCTGCGACTGGGCCGACGCGATCGCGCGCGTGACCATCTTGTTCTCGATCGGCACGTCGTCCGGCACGTTCGCCATGGACATCACGCGCTCGACCATCTGCGCCTTGAACAGACGCATCAGGTCGTCGCCGAGCGACAGGTAGAAGCGGGACTCGCCCGGGTCGCCCTGACGGCCGGAACGACCGCGCAGCTGGTTGTCGATACGGCGCGACTCGTGGCGCTCGGTGCCCAGGACGTACAGCCCGCCGAGGTCCTTGACCTCGTCGTGCTCGGCCTTGACGGCCGCCTCGGCGCGCTCCAGCGCCGCGGGCAGGGCCGCGGCCCACTCCTCGACGTGCTCGACGGGGTCCATGCCGCGCTGGCGCAGCTCCGCCTCGGCGAGGTCGTCGGGGTTGCCGCCGAGCTTGATGTCCGTACCGCGGCCGGCCATGTTCGTGGCGACGGTCACGGCGCCCTTGCGGCCTGCCTGGGCGACGATCGTCGCCTCACGGTCGTGCTGCTTGGCGTTGAGGACCTCGTGCTGCACGCCGCGCTTGTTCAGCTGCTGCGAGAGGTACTCGGACTTCTCGACCGAGGTGGTGCCGACCAGGATCGGCTGCCCCTTCTCGTGCTTCTCCACGATGTCGTCGACGACCGCGGCGAACTTGGCGACCTCGGTGCGGTAGATCAGGTCGGACTGGTCCATGCGGACCATCGGCCGGTTCGTCGGGATCGGCACGACGCCGAGCTTGTAGATCTGGTGGAACTCGGCGGCCTCCGTCATGGCCGTACCGGTCATTCCGGACAGCTTGCCGTAGAGGCGGAAGAAGTTCTGCAGGGTGATCGTGGCGAGGGTCTGGTTCTCGTCCTTGATGTCCACCCCTTCCTTCGCCTCGATCGCCTGGTGCATGCCCTCGTTGTAGCGGCGACCGGCGAGGATACGGCCGGTGTGCTCGTCGACGATCATGACCTCGCCGTCGATGACGACGTAGTCCTTGTCCTTCTTGAACAGTTCCTTCGCCTTGATGGCGTTGTTCAGATAGCCGACGAGGGGCGTGTTGACCGACTCGTAGAGGTTGTCGATGCCCAGCCAGTCCTCGACCTTGGCGACGCCCGTCTCGTGGATGGCGACGGTGCGCTTCTTCTCGTCGACCTCGTAGTCGCCGGTCTCCTCGATGCCCTTCAGCTGGTTGCCCGCCTCGCCCTTCGTGAGGCGCGTGACCAGCTTGGCGAAGTCGCCGTACCACTTGGTGGCCTGGTCGGCGGGGCCGGAGATGATCAGCGGCGTACGGGCCTCGTCGACGAGGATCGAGTCGACCTCGTCGACGATCGCGAAGTTGTGGCCGCGCTGGACGAGCTCGTCCTTGGACCACGCCATGTTGTCGCGGAGGTAGTCGAAGCCGAACTCGTTGTTCGTGCCGTAGGTGATGTCGCAGTTGTACTGCTCGCGCCGCTGGGCGGGCGTCATATTGGCGAGGATGCAGCCGACGTCCAGGCCCAGGAACTTGTGGACGCGTCCCATCATCTCGGAGTCGCGCTCGGCGAGGTAGTCGTTCACCGTGATCAGGTGCACGCCCTTGCCCGAGAGCGCGTTGAGGTACGCGGGGAGGGTGCCGACGAGGGTCTTGCCCTCGCCGGTCTTCATCTCGGCGACGAATCCGAGGTGCAGGGCGGCGCCGCCCATCATCTGGACGTCGTAGTGGCGCTGGCCGAGGACGCGCTTGGCGGCCTCGCGGACCGTCGCGAAGGCTTCGGGGAGCAGGTCGTCCAGGGTCTCACCGTCGGCGAAGCGCTGCTTGTACTCATCGGTGAGCGCCCGCAGGTCGGCGTCGGAGAGGTTGACGAAGTCCTCTTCGATGGAGTTGACCTGGTCCGCGATGCGGTGCAGTTTGCGCAGGATCTTGCCTTCGCCTGCACGCATGAGCTTGTTGAAGACGGACACTGAGGTTGGTCTCCTTGCCGATCGGGCCTGGCACTGGGTCGTGTAACGGACACTGGCGCGGGCACGGCAGGTAGGCCCCACCGCAACGGCCATCGTAAGCGAGGACCCTGCCGCGCCGGGAGGTCCACCGGAGGTCCGCCGTCACAGAGGCCTGCCGTCACCCGCAAGGAGAACGCGCGGGACACGCGGAAGGTGCCGGTGAGGTACGAAAAGTGCTCGCGCCGGCCCGCCCCGCTGGCCAGAATCCGGGGATGGAGCCCATCACTCTCACCACCCGACGCCTGCTGCTGCGCAGCTTCACGACCGACGACACGGAGGCCGTGCTCCAGGCTTGTCAGGACCCGGACATCCAGCGGTGGACCACGGTCCCCTCGCCGTACGAACGCGCTCACGCGGCCGAGTTCACCGAGCGCATGGTCCCGGACGGCTGGCGCAACGGCACGATGTGCACCTTCGCGGTGCTGCCGCGCGAGGGCGGGACGCTGATGGCCTCGGTGGCCGTCACCCTCCGTACCCTCTCGGGCACGTGGGAGATCGGGTTCTGGACGGGCAAGGAGCACCGGGGCCGCGGGGTCATGGCGGAGACGGTGGGCGCGGTGGCCCACTGGGCCTTCGCCCGGCTCGGCGCCACGCGGCTGGAGTGGCGGGCCGAGGTGGGCAACACCGGCTCCAGGGCCGTCGCGGAGAAGACGGGCTTCACGATCGAGGGCGAGCTGCGGGCCGCCCTGCTCAACAAGGACACGCTCCGCGACGCCTGGGTGGGCTCGCTGCTCCCGTCTGACCTGGGCCTGCCGAGCCCCTACGCGTACCTCCCGACGCGGGGCTGAGGCGGCCGCGCTTTCGGGGGTCGAGGGGTCCGGGGCGTGCGTCCCCCGGCGGCGGGGTGCACCGGGGCGGGGGTCCGGGGCGAGGGGACTGCGGGACGGGGTCCGAGGCGGTGCCCGGGAGACCCGGCCGGACTGTCAGTGGCGGCGTCTATCGTGCGAAGCATGACGACGCTGCCGCCTCCCGCCGCCGAACTGTCCGCCGACGAAGCCCGCCGCATAGCGCTGCGCGCCCAGGGATTCCTCGGCGCGCCGAACCGGCGGGCCGGGGTCCGGGGCGTCCTGCGCCACCTCGGCGCCGTGCAGCTCGACACGATCTCCGTGCTGGCTCGCTCGCACGAGCTGATCCCGTACGCCCGCCTCGGCGCCGTCGGCCGCCGCACCGTCGAGGACGCGTACTGGACGGAGGGCCACAGCTTCGAGTACTGGTCGCACGCCGCCTGCATCCTGCCCGTCGAGGAGTGGCCGCACTTCGCCTTCCGCCGCCGCGCCTACCGCACCCGCCCGCAGTGGTACCACGACCTCCCGGACGGCGCGTACAACGCGGTCATCAAGCAGCTGCGCGCGGAAGGCCCGCTGACGGCGACCGAGTTGGGCGGCGCGAAGAACGGCGGCGAGTGGTGGGACTGGTCGGAGTCGAAGGTCGCCGTCGAGCGCGCGCTGATGAACGGAGAGGTGGTGTGCACGGAGCGACGCAGCTGGAAGCGGGTGTACGACCTGGCCGAGCGCGCGATCCCGGACGCCGTCCTCCACGACGACCTGGACGACGCGGAGTGCCTGCGCCGTCTGGTCCGGCTGGCCGGGGAGGCCCTCGGGGTCGGCACCCGGGCGGACATCGCCGACTACCACCGTCTCAAGGGCGAGCAGTTCGACGCGGTGGCGGCGGACTCCGGCCTGGTGCCGGTCACGGTCGAGGGCTGGGCCAAGCCGGCTTGGGCCGATCCGCAGGCGCTCGCCTCCGAGCCGCGCGGCCGGCACCGCACCACGCTGCTGTCGCCGTTCGACTCCCTCATCTGGGAGCGGGCCCGCACCGAGCGGATCTTCGGCTTCACGCACCGCCTCGAGGCGTACGTCCCCAAGCCGAAGCGCGTGTACGGCTATTTCGCGATGCCCCTGCTGTCGGGCGGAAAGCTGCTGGGCCGCGTCGACCCGGGCCGCGAGGGGACGACTCTGGTGGCGCGCCAGGTGTCGCTGGAGACGCCCAAGGCGGTCGCGCCCATGGCGCAGGCCCTGCGCGAGGCGGCGGAGTGGGTGGGCTGCGACTCCGTACGGATCGAACGCGTCGACCGCCCCGAGCTGACCGCGGAGCTCGCCCGAGCGGTCGCCTGACCGGCGAACGGCTGGCCGACCGCCGCGAGCCGACGCTCCCGCAGCCTCGGCGCTTGTCGGCGCTTGTCGGGGTCGCCGCTCCGGGGTGCTTCCGCGCTCCTCGGTGTTTGTCGGCGCTGGTCGTGCTCCGGGGTGCTTGTCGGCACTCCTCGGCGCTGCGGCGCGCGCCGCTAGCGGATCTCGAGGATCTTCTCCCGCATCGCGTAGACCACGGCCTCCATCCTGGAGTGCAGCTGCAGCTTCTCCAGGATGTTGCGGACGTGGTTCTTCACGGTGTTCTCGGAGATGAACAACTCCTTGGCGATGTCCCGGTTGTTCATGCCCGTGGCAACGAGCTTGAGCACCTCGAGCTCCCGGTCGGTCAGCCGAGGAGCGGGGACGAGTCTGCGCTCGTCGGTGCGCTGGATCATCGACTTGAACTCGGTCAGGAGCTTCGACGCCATGGAGGGGCTGATCTGCGACTGGCCGTCCGCCACCGCTCGGATCGCCGTGGCGACCTCGTCCGTGGAGATCTCCTTGAGGAGATAGCCCGTGGCGCCCGCCTTGATCGCGTCGTAGAGGTCGGCCTCCTCGTCGCTGATCGTCAGCATGATGATCTTCGCGCTGGGGGCCACCTCCTTGATGGAGGTGCAGGCTTCGATGCCGCCGCGCTTGGGCATGCGTACATCCATCAGCACGATGTCCGGCAGCAGATCGGCGGCCTTGTCGACGGCCTCCGCGCCGTCGCCGGCCTCGCCGACCACCTGGATGTCCTCCTCCTGGGCGAGGACGATCTCCAGACCTCTCCGGAAGAGGGCGTGGTCGTCCACGACGAGGACCCTGATCGGCTCCTTGCGGGACCCGCCCGTATCCGCGGTGGCGTCGACGACTGCGCTCTCGGAATCGCTCACGTCGCCGTGCACCGGTCCGAAGCTGTCCGCCATCGTTCCTCCCCCTGAAAGCCGTGGCCTGAAGATCATGTGTATCCGCTCCGCCAACATCAGTGCACAGCGCACGGGTTGGCTTGCGGCTCCATGCTTTCATGCCGGGACGACAGAGCGGTGACCCTGTGGTCGCACGATGGTGCCCCTGGGGGCGCACGAGGCGCTCCAGGGGCACCGTCTTCTCGTCAGTCCGCCGACGGGGTCATCCGCCGAGCGCGCCTCCCGCGCCAGCCCCCTCGGACCCGGCCAGCGGGTCGCTCTCCAGGTGGATGACGCCGTAGTCGTAGGCGTGTCGTCGGTAGACGACACTGGGCTGCTTCGTCTCGGAGTCGACGAAGAGGTAGAAGTCGTGCCCGACCAGCTCCATCTCGTAGAGCGCCTGGTCGAGCGTCATCGGTGCTGCGGTGTGGACCTTCTCGCGAACCACCAGCGGTCCCTCGCCCTGTACTTCGAGCGAGCCGATCCGGGTGGTGGGAATCGTTGCGGGCGTCTCTTCGGAGACGGGTCGGCCGTTCGCGTTCAACTCGGCGACGCCGGGAACGACATCGGCCACCTCTGCCGCTGAAATGCGGCCACTGCCACGACGGTTGTGGCGCTTGTCGTGCTGCTTGCGCAGCCGCGCCTCGAGCTTGCCCGTAGCGAGGTCAAGCGCTGCGTACGGGTCGCCGGCCGCGGCCTCCGCCCGGATCACCGGGCCTCGGGAGTGAAGTGTGATCTCCACGCGGTCGGAACGGTCGGCCTGCCGCGGGTTGTGCTCCTTGGACACCTCGACGTCCAGGCTGATCACCTTGCCGTCGAGCTTCTGGATCTTGTCCAGCTTCAGCTTCTCGGCCACGTGCTTGCGGAACCGCTCAGGCACCTCGGTCTTGCGGCCCTTGACGACGATGTCCACGCAGAACTCCGTTCCCGGATGGGCTCCACCCGCTCACTGGCGGCGGAGCGTCTCCCACTTGCACCAGACTCCGGTGATCACCGGAGTCTCGGACTTGGCGACTTTCACCTCCTCCTCCCCAGTCGACAAGATCCCCACCCCCACCAACTTCGAGGTTCTCTCAGCGCCGAATCCATGGCCTGGAACCCCGGCGGTGCATTCGGTGAGGCACGACATTCGCCATTCCTCACAACCGAACATAGCTCGATCGGACGGATGTCGGCACCCGCTACCAGCGCGTACCTCCGTTCAGACGAATTTCCCTCCTCACTACCTGCAACGTCGCAAGTACCCTGTCAGTTCCGATTCATTTCGAAAGATTGCGGTGGGACTGCGACAACGGCAGCGCCCAGCTGTAGGAATCCGGAAAACCCCCGGCCTGCCCCCGCACGCAACGCCCTGGCCGCCTCGACCAGAGACGCCCCGGTCGTCATCAGATCGTCCACCAGGACTGCCCTGCCGCCCTCCAGCAGCCGTTCAGCACCTGCCCGCACCTCCAGTGCCCCGGCCAGGTTCGCCACCCTCAGCCGGGCGCTGAGGCCCGACTGGTCCGCCACCGCTCGCCGCTGCCGCAGCACCGGCAGCGCCCTCGCCTCCGTCCCCGTACGCCGCAGCTCGCCCGCCGCCGCGAGCGCGATCCGCCGCGCGGCGTCGTGCCCCCTCGCCCTGACCGCCCGCCGAGCCGACGGCACCGGCACGAGCAGCAGCGGCCCCTCGCCCCGCTCCGGACCGGCCCGGAGCACCGTCGCCCGAACGGCGCCCGCGAGCGCGCTCCCCAGCGGCCTGGCCAGCCCCAGTACACCCCGCTCCTTGTGCGCCAGCAGCACGGCCCGTACCGCGTCCTCGTACGGCGCGGCGGCGTACACCGCCGGCAGCCCCGGCGGCTCCGGCACGGGCCTGGCCCGCCGCGCCGCCGTCCCGTGCAGCGCGTCCGCGCACTCCTCGCACAGCGGCGTACGAGGCGTGCCACAGCCGCCGCAGGCGACCGGGAGCACGAGCCCGGTGATTTCGTGCCACCACCCCCGCATGACCACCACTGTGCCAACGCGGGGAGAGCCCCGCCACTCCTGTGGACAACCGCGAGATCGCCGGGATGGCCGCGGCCCCGCAGCGCAGGCAGAACCGGGGGGAATGGGGGAGCTGGGGAATGGGGGAGCTGAGGAGAAGGCTCTCGGCCTGTGCGGCCGTACGGGTTACCCGGGACAGGGCGGTCGGGGCAGGCCGGTGTCAGGGCAGGCCGATGGGGCAGGCCGCCCTGACCGGCAGGTGTCAGGGCAGGCCTGGGACCTAGCCGGGGTAGACCGGGGCCGAGCCCTTCTTGACCAGGGTCTGCCAGTTCGCCCCGGCGGGCAGCCGCACGATGCCGTCCTCCTCGGAGTACGCCACCAGCGGCCGCGCCTCGTCGCCCGTCGCCGTGACCGCCTTGACCTGGGTCAGTCCCGGCAGGATGCTCGCCGGGAGGCTGGACCCGTCCGTCTGCATGTACCGCACCTGCTGGACGCCGCCGGACTCCTTGCCGACGACCACGAGCTTGCTGGGACCGGCCCAGGAGACCGCCGTCACCGTCTCCATCTGCGGCGCGGCGGGCCGCAGCTCCGCGACGGAGACCACGGGCTCGTCCTTGGGGCCCTGGCGCTCCACCCGGCCGATCTTCAGCGTGGTCTTGCCGTCCTTGGCCAGCAGCAGCGCTATGCGCGAGCCGTCCGCCGACACCTTCAGCGCGTCGATGTGCGCGCCGTCCAGCCCCGGAATGATCTTGACGTTCTGCGGTGCTCCCACGCCGTCCTCCAGGCGCAGCAGGGCGGGATGCGCGGGGTCGCGGTCCGCCACCCATAGATCGCCCTGGCCGTCCCAGCTCGGCGCCGAGAGCCGGTGGGCAGGGTCCTTGCCCTTGCTCTCGACGACCGCGTCGCCCAGCTCGCCGTCCGAGATGATCGACGACACGAAGAGCTTGGAGGCGTCCTTGGAGACCGCGGCCGCCGTGCGCTCGTCGCGTGCCACACCGACCGCGCTCAGCTGCAGCTGGCCGTTGCCGAACGGCCCCGGCACGTTCTCCGGCTCGTCGATGTCCTTCGCGGCGCCCGGCAGCGTCGCCAACTGGCCCCTGCTGTCGACGAAGTACTGGTTGTTCGGGCTGCTCGAGCGGTCCGGCGCGAACTCCTCCGCCTGCCCCCCGTTGAGCACGCACAGCTGCGAGCCGTCCTTGCGCTGCACCTCCACCTGCTCGACGCGGGTGGACGTCACGTCCTTCACGGTGAAGAGGATCTGCGCCGCCATCTTGATGCACTGAGGGCGGCCCACGTTGGACGCCTTGTCGTTCAGCGGCACCTTCAACGCGTTGCGGTCGTCGAAGGTCAGCGTCTTCACGCCCTCCTTCAGCGCCGTGCCCGTGGGGAAGGGCGACTCGACGACCGGCTTCAGCCAGTTCGTCGGGCCTTCGAGCAACGACTTGACCGACTGCGTCACCGGGTCCATGCGGGTCACCGGGTCGAGCCGCTGCCGGATGTAGACGGGGTCGGCGACGACCACGCTCCGCCCGGACGCGAAGTAGTACTTGTTCACCGAGACGTAGCTGCGCTGGAAGTCGGACACGCCGAGCACCAGCCCGGGCGGCAGGTTGTCGATGCGCCACTCCTTGCCGTCCGGACCGTTCTGCTGCGACAGATGGATGGTCCTGCGGTAGTCCGTGGGCGTGACCGGCTGGTACGCCTGCTGGTTGTCGACCGTGGCGACCTGCTTGCCGAAGAGCGGGTAGTCGATGCCGGGATTGTCGCGTCCGCCGGTCACGGCCTGCCCGGAGCTCGGCGCGGCCTCGAGCACCGTGGTGCTGGCCTCCGGACGCCACTTCTGCGAGGTCTCGGGCGTCAGATACGTACGCGCGGTGGCGAAGTTGGCGTCGTCGCTGGTCATCGCCTCCAGGAAGCCGTCGACGATCTCGACGGGAGTGGCGCCCTTCCGCGGCGGCACCGCGTACACCCGCACCTGGGAGTCCGCCCGCGGGGACGCCTTCACCGCGTGGATGTCTCCGCTGTCCGGCATCGACGCGCACCCGGTCAGCACCACGGCGGTGCAGCCGAGCAGCGCGACGCCGCGCAGCACGCCTTTTCGGCCGTCGCGATCCTTGCGACGGGGATCAGCGCCCACGAGTCGTGTCCTCCCGGTCAGAAGAAAGCTGCGCTGCGGCGCCGACGTCCTGCCGCTCGGCCGGCCGCGACACCACCCGCGCGCCGTTGCCCGGCAGGGCCGCCGGGTCCACCCCGGCCGGCGCCGTGCGCGGCGCCACAGGGAGGGGCGACCGGTCGGTCGACGGCTGCGAGGGCACGGACGACAGCCGGTTCCCGTGCCCCTGCGGAACGGGCGCCTCGGCGCGCTCACGGCCCTTGCGCGAGTCCTCCGGCTCCAGGGGGATCGGCGAGCCGCGCAGCGGCTCGTCCGCCGTACGCGGCAGGGTCAGCCGGAACTGCGAGCCCCCGCCGGGCTCGCCCCACGCCTGCAGCCATCCGCCGTGCAGCCGGGCGTCCTCCACCGCGATGGACAGGCCGAGGCCGGTACCGCCGGTGGTACGGGCGCGCGCCGGGTCGGCCCGCCAGAAGCGGTTGAACACCCGGGTCGCCTCGCCCGGCTTGAGTCCCACGCCGTAGTCGCGCACCGCGACCGCGACGGCTCCGCCGGCCACGGCCATGCGGACCACCACGTCCCGGCCCTCGCCGTGCTCGACGGCGTTGACGACGAGGTTGCGCAGAATGCGCTCCACCCGCCGGGCGTCGGCCTCCGCCACGACCGGCTGCTCGTCGCCCATCACGCGTATCCGGCTGCCCTTGCGCTCGGCCAGCGGCTCGGCCCCGCCGATCACCCGCCGTACGACCTCGCGCAGGTCTATCGCGTCGGCCTCCAGCGCCGCCGCCCCCGCGTCGAAGCGGCTGATCTCCAGCAGGTCGGAGAGCAGCGACTCGAAACGGTCGAGCTGGTCGCCGAGAAGCTCCGCGGACCGCGCCGTGACCGGGTCGAAGTCCACGCGCGCCTCATGGATGACGTCCGCGGCCATCCGCACCGTCGTCAGGGGCGTGCGCAGCTCGTGCGAGACGTCCGAGACGAACCGCCGCTGCATCCGGGAGAGCTCCTCGAGCTGCTGGATCTTGAGCTGGAGGTTCTGCGCCATCTTGTTGAAGGCCTCGCCGAGTCGGGCGATGTCGTCCTCGCCGGTGACCTTCATCCGCTCCTGCAGGCGGCCCGCGGAGAGCCGTTCGGCGATGCCGGCGGCCATCCGCACCGGGGTGACGATCTGCCGCACCACGAGCCAGGCGATGGCCCCCAGCAGGACCACGACGAAGAGGCCGGCCGTGGCGAGGGTTCCCTTGACCAAGTTGAGCGACTGCTCCTCCTGGGCCAGCGGGAAGACGTAGTAGAGCTCGTACGGATTGCCCTCGATGTCGTTCAGCCGCTTGCCCACGACCAAGCCGGGCTCGGGATCGTGCTCCTCGTTCTTGTACGAGATCCGCATGTACGTCTCGAACGTGCCCGTCCCCTGGGCCACGGCCTGACGCAGCGACTTCGGGATGCTCTCGTGGTCCACGCCGCCCGAGGTCCGGGGTCCGCGGCTGGAGCCCATGCCCGCGGAGTCGGCGCTCAGCGCCACCACCTTGAACGCGCCCTGGCCACCACTGGCCAGCTGTTCCACCAGGTCAGACCGCCAGGGGCGGCCGGCGCCCGTGCCATCGGCGGCGCCGTCCTGGCCGCGTGGGCCGACCGGCGCGTTCGCCTTCTCCTGCGCCGCGGCGAAACCGCCGGCGGCCTGGCTCTGAGCGGCCTTGCCCTTGGCGTCGAGAAGACCGTTGCGCACCTGTCCGATGACCACGAAGCCGAGCAGCAGCACCACGCCCAGCGACATCAGCAGCGTGCCCGCGACCACCCTGAGCTGGATGTTGCGCCGCCACAGCCGCACTGCGGGCAGCAGCGGCCGGCGCACCCAGCGCATGACCAGCCGAGGCACCGGATTGCCCGGCGCCCCGTCCTGGAGCAGCCGTCCGCCCTGGAGCAGACGGCCGAATCGCGAGCGCTCACGCCCCGGTCCGGCAGCCCGCCCCGTACGGACTCCCGGCTCCCCGGGCTTCGGAGCAACGCTGCCTTGAGACATCTCAGCTCGGCCCGGCCTTGTATCCGACGCCACGGACGGTCACCACGATCTCGGGACGCTCCGGGTCCTTCTCGACCTTGGAGCGCAGCCGCTGCACGTGCACATTGACCAGCCGGGTGTCCGCGGCGTGGCGGTAGCCCCACACCTGCTCGAGCAGCACCTCACGGGTGAAGACCTGCCACGGCTTGCGGGCGAGGGCGACCAGCAGGTCGAACTCGAGCGGGGTCAGCGCGATCGACTGGCCCTCCCGCTTCACCGAGTGACCGGCCACGTCGATGACCAGATCCCCGATCGCCAGCTGCTCCGGCGCGGGCTCCTCGGACCTCCTCAGCCGCGCCCGGATCCGGGCGACGAGCTCTTTCGGCTTGAACGGCTTGACGATGTAGTCATCGGCCCCGGACTCCAGGCCGACCACCACGTCCACGGTGTCGCTCTTGGCCGTGAGCATCACGATCGGCACGCCGGACTCGGCCCTGATCAGCCTGCACACCTCGATGCCGTCACGTCCGGGCAGCATGAGGTCCAGCAGGACCAGGTCCGGCTTGGCCTCCCGGAAAGCGGCAAGGGCCTTGTCGCCGTCCGCTACGAACGACGGCTCGAAACCTTCTCCACGCAGCACGATGCCGAGCATCTCGGCCAGTGCGGTGTCGTCGTCGACGACAAGGACACGTCCCTTCATAATCGACATCATCCCATTAGCTAATCGTTACCTGGCGTGACCTGGCGCACAGCTCTGCAATTCCTGCCCCCGTGACCGGGGACAACGTTCCCACCTCGGTGACGATCGCCGTCACCAGATCTGCGGGTGTGACGTCAAAGGCCGGGTTGTAGGCCTGTGTTCCGAGCGGCGCGACCGACAGCCCGCCACCCGCCCCGCCGACCCCCAGCTGGGGCGATGTGACCTCCGTCACTTCTTGCCCCGCCCGCTGCTCCACCTCGATCGAGGCCCCGTCCTCGGTCCTCAGATCGACCGTCGTCGTCGGAGCGACCACGATGAACGGCACATGGTGGTACTTCGCCAGCACGGCCAGCGGGTAGCTGCCCACCTTGTTCGCCACTGATCCGTCGGCCGCGATCCGGTCCGCCCCGATGAGTACGGCATCCACCTCCCCCGCCGAGAACAACGACCCAGCGGCATTGTCCGTGAGCAGTGTGTACGGCATTCCATTGCGGGCCGCTTCATAGGCGGTCAGCCGGGAGCCTTGCAGGAGGGGCCTCGTCTCGTCTACCCAGAGCCGCCGCAGCCTGCCTGCGCGGTGCGCGGTGAGGGCCACGGCGAACGCGGTGCCCTCTCCTCCGGAGACCAGCGCCCCGGTGTTGCAGTGGGTGAGGATCCGGTGACCGCCGCCCGGCAGCAGCTCGTCCAGCAGCGCCAGCCCGTGCCCGGCCATGGCGGCACTGGCCTCGGCGTCCTCGCGGTGCAGCTCCCTGGCCGCCGACAGCGCCGCCTGCGCGGCCTGCCCGGAGTCCGCCCCCGCGGCGACCGCCCGCCGGTGGGCCTCGGCCGCCAGCCGCACCCCGTACGCCAGGTTCACCGCGGTGGGCCGCGCGGTCTCCAGCTGCTCCACCGCCTCGGCGACGTCGAAGCCCCGCACGGCCGCGAGCGCCACCCCGTACGCACCGGCGATGCCCAGCAGCGGCGCTCCCCGCACGGCGAGCGTCCGGATCGCCCCCACCAGAGCGGGCACGTCGGTGCAGACGAGCTCGACCTGCTCCGCGGGCAGCCGCGTCTGGTCGAGCAGCACCAGTACGGGCCCCTCCGGCGGCTCGTCCCACCGCAGCGACGGAAGCATCGACGGTTCGACCTCGGCCGGTTTCTGTACGTACTGATCAGCCATCCGCCCAGTCTGCCCGGTGAGCCACCCACATTGAAGGTGCGAAGACACAGGGCCCGGCGCACCGCTGGGCGGCGCGTGGCACGATGGCAGCCAACCAGCCGCCTCCAGGGGCGGAAGGGCACCGTGAACACACCGGCTCGGCGAGTCGGTTCCGCGACCAAATCATGAGGTGGACGAGCGTGAACGACACTCCGGGCTGGGCTTCGCCCGGATCTGCCTCCTCTGACGGGCATGACGGCGTGCCCCGTCCCGCCGAGCCCGCCGACGAGCGCGGCCCCGCCTCGAACTGGTCCAAGGAGCAGCCGCCCCCCGGACAGTGGTCCGCGCCCACGGCCCCGGCCCCGCAGCGCGGCCCGGTCCCCCCGCCCGCACCCGGCTGGGGAGGCGGCCAGCCGCAGGGCCCCTGGGGTCAGCCCCCCGCCGCCAAGCCCGGAGTCATCCCGCTGCGCCCCCTCGGCGTCGGCGAGATCCTCGACGGCGCGGTCTCGACCCTGCGCGCCCACTGGCGCACCGTGCTGGGCGTCACCATCACCGTCTCGGTGATCTCGGAGATCGCCAACATCCTCGTCGAGCGCTACCTCCTGCCGGAGCCGCCCGACGTCGACCCGAACGCCAGCCCGTCGGAAGCCCTCAGCCAGTCCGTCGAGTCGCTCCAGTCCAGCCTGCTCGCCATGGTCCCCGCGCTGATCATCACCTTGATCTGCACGCTCATCACCACCGCGGTGCTCACCGTGGTGATCAGCCGGTCGGTGCTCGGCCGCCCCGTGGACCTCTCCGACGCCTGGCAGGAGGCCCGGCCCCGGCTGCCTCAGCTGCTGGGCCTGACCGTGCTGCTCCCGCTCATGAGCGTGGGCATCATGGCCGTGGGCTTCATCCCGGGCGTGCTGATCGGCGGAGGCGGCGGCGCCGCCCTCGTCGTCCTCGGAGGTCTCGCCGGCTGCGCGGTCACCCTGTGGCTGATGATCCGCTTCGCGCTCGCCTCGCCCGCGCTGATGCTGGAGCGCCAGGGGATCGTCCAGTCCCTGCGCCGCTCCGCCAAGCTCGTCCAGGGCGCCTGGTGGCGGACGTTCGGCATCATCGCGCTCACGGTGCTGCTGACCGTCCTGGTGACGATGATCATCGCGATTCCCTTCACCGTGATCGCGTTCGCCGTCGACGGCAGCAGCTTCTCGGACCTCCTGTCCGGGACGGCTCCCGACTTCGGCTGGCCCTTCCTGATCATCACGGGCATCGGCTCGGTGATCGCGGCCTCCATCACGTACCCGATCTCCGCCGGCGTGACCGTCCTCCTCTACGTGGACCAGCGCATCCGCCGCGAGGCCCTCGACCTCGACCTGGCACGGGCCGCCGGCGTCCCCGGCTACGGCTCCGAGCCTCCGGGCAACCCGTCCTTCAGGAGCTGATGGGGTGTTCACGGGGGGCGTGACGACGGCGCGGCTGGCTCTGCGCGCGAGCGACGACGTACCGGTGGACACTCCCCGCGTCCCCGCCCGGGAGGCGGCGGAGCGGGAACTGTCCAAGCCGATGTACCACGAGAACGACCCGAACCTCCTCCAGCGCGCACTCGACCGCTTCTGGGACTGGGTCGGCGACCTCTTCGACTCCGCGTCGGGCGCCGCCCCCGGCGGTCCGCTCGGACTGGTGGTCGTCCTCCTCCTCGTCATCGGATTGATCGCCGCCCTCTGGTGGCGTCTGGGCACCCCCCAGCGAAGCGCCGGCGCCGCCGACTCGCTCTTCGACGACAGCCCCCGCAGCGCATCGGAGCACCGTGCCGCCGCCGAGGCCCACGCCGCAGCCGGACGCTGGAACCAGGCTGTCCAGGAGCGGATGCGCGCCATCGTCCGCTCCCTGGAGGAACGAGCCCTTCTGGACCCGCGCCCCGGCCGCACCGCCGACGAGGCCGCCGCGGAAGCCGGCCGCTCCCTCCCGAGCCGCGCCGACGGACTTCGCGCCGCAGCCCGGGAGTTCGACGACGTCACATACGGCGGCCGCACCGCCGACGAGCAGGCATACGGACGCCTCCGCGACCTGGACCTCGAGCTGGAGCGCACCAAGCCCCAACTGACCGGAGCAGCCCAGGGAGCACCCGCATGAGCGCGGCCTCCCTCGACTCCACCTCCATGTCCCCCAACGCCCAGCAGGTATGGCGGCGTATACGGGGCCTGATGCTCGCACTGGTCATCCTCGTCGCCGCCGGGATCGCCCTGGCAGCCCTGCGCTCCGGAGACCAGCACGGGCGCCTCGACCCCCGCTCCGCGGACCAGTACGGCAGCCGCGCCGTCGCCGAGCTCCTCAAGGACCGCGGCGTCTCCACCCGAGTGGTCACCACTCTCGAAGGGGCCACCACCTCCACGGACCCCGACACCACTCTTCTCGTGGCCTCCCCCGACCTGCTGACGGACTACCAGCAGCAGACCCTCCGCGACGCGACGGCCAGGAACGGAGGCCGCACGGTCCTCGTCTCCGCCGGTCCCGCCTCCGTCGGCACACTGGCCCCCGGCGTCCACGCCGAATCCCCCGACCCGGTCTCGGCACTCGACCCGCAGTGCTCGCTCCCCGCAGCCCGCACCGCCGGCGACGTCGACCTCGGCGGGGAGCGCTACTCCACCGACGCCTCCGGCGCCGAACAGTGCTACCTCAGCGGAGGCCTGCCCACCCTGCTCGTAGTGAAGGGCCCCGACAACGGCGACACCGTCCTGCTCGGCTCCCCCGACATCCTCTACAACGACCGTCTCGACGAGCACGGCAACGCCTCCCTCGCTCTGCAACTCCTCGGCTCCCGCCAGCATCTGGTCTGGTACCTCCCCTCTCTCGGCGACGCCTCCGCCCAAGAAGGCGGCGGCAGCGACGGTGGCAGCGGCGGTGGCAGCGGCGGTGGCAGCGGCGAGGAAGAGGCCGACGACACGTTCCTCGACCTGATCCCCTCCGGCTGGCTCTGGGGGACCCTCCAACTCGCCCTCGCCGCAGCCCTCGCCGCCGTCTGGCGCGCCCGACGCCTCGGCCCCCTCGTCACCGAACGCCTCCCCGTGGCCATCCGCGCCTCGGAGTCCACCGAGGGCCGCGCCCGCCTCTACCGACATGTGAACGCCCGCGACCGCGCCGCCGCCGCACTGCGTTCGGCGACGCGCGCTCGCCTCGCACCCCTTCTCGGCGTGCCCCCGGTCGACGCACACTCTCCGGAGGCCCTGCTCCCGGCGGTCTCGGCCCACCTCCCAAGCGGCGATCGGGACCTCAGGTCGCTGCTCTTCGGACCGGCCCCGTCCGACGACGCCGCCCTCGTCCGCCTGACCGACCAACTCGACGCCCTCGAAAGAGAGGTACGCACTTCATGAGCGCCCCGACCACCGAGACAGCTGAGAGCTCGGACCGCGCCCGCACCTCCCTGGAGGCCCTGCGCACCGAGATCGCCAAGGCCGTCGTCGGCCAGGACCCCGCTGTCACCGGGCTCGTCGTGGCCCTGCTCTGCCGAGGTCACGTTCTCCTCGAGGGAGTGCCCGGCGTCGCCAAGACGCTCCTGGTCCGCACCCTCGCGGCGTCTCTTGAACTCGACACCAAGCGTGTGCAGTTCACCCCCGACCTGATGCCCAGCGACGTCACCGGGTCCCTCGTCTATGACGCGCGTACCGCCGAGTTCTCCTTCCAGCCCGGCCCTGTGTTCACCAACCTCCTCTTGGCCGACGAGATCAACCGCACCCCGCCCAAGACCCAGTCGTCTCTCCTCGAAGCGATGGAGGAGCGTCAGGTCACGGTCGACGGCACGCCCCGCCCGCTGCCCGAGCCATTCCTGGTCGCCGCGACCCAGAACCCCGTTGAGTACGAGGGCACTTACCCGCTGCCCGAAGCGCAGCTGGACCGCTTCCTCCTCAAGCTGACGGTCCCTCTGCCTTCCCGCGAGGACGAGATCAGCGTCCTGACCCGCCACGCAGAAGGCTTCAACCCGCGCGACCTCGTCGCCGCAGGCGTACGGCCCGTCGCCGGCCCCGCCGACTTGGAGGCGGCTCGCGCTGCGGTTGCCAAGACGTCGGTCTCCGCCGAGATCGCCGGCTACGTCGTCGATATCTGCCGTGCCACCCGTGAATCCCCCTCGCTCACTCTCGGCGCCTCCCCTCGAGGCGCCACTGCCCTGCTGTCCACCGCCCGCGCCTGGGCCTGGCTGACGGGCCGCGACTACGTCATCCCGGACGATGTGAAGGCATTGGCTCTGCCCACACTGCGCCACCGCATCCAGCTCCGGCCCGAGGCGGAGATGGAAGGAGTCACCCCCGACTCCGTCATCACCGCAATCCTCAGCCACGTCCCCGTCCCCCGCTGAGGCCCCCCATGGCCCTCACCGGACGCACCGCGCTCCTCGCCGCTCTCGGCTCGCTCCCCGTGGGCATCCTCGGACCGAGCTGGACCGGGATGCTCGCGGTCAACGCCCCTCTCTCACTCGCAATCCTGTGCGACTACGCCCTCGCCGCGCCAGTGCGAACGCTCCGTTTCACTCGAAGTGGTGATACATCAGTTCGATTGGGTGACGGCGCGGAAGTCCAGCTCACGGTCACAAACGCCTCCAACCGCCGCCTGCGCGCCCAGCTCCGCGATGCCTGGCCACCGAGCAGCTGGGTCGCCGGAACCGAGCAAGCCGCATCCCGGCACACCGTCACCGTCCCAGCGGGGGAACGCCGACGGGTGACGACCACCCTGCGCCCCACTCGCCGCGGAGACCGCCAGGCGGAGCGTGTCACCGTCCGCTCGTACGGCCCGCTCGGCCTCGCCGCCCGACAGGGCAGCCACCGAGTCCCCTGGACTGTCCGCGTGCTGCCGCCGTTCACCAGCCGCAAGCACCTGCCGTCCAGACTGGCCCGCCTCCGCGAGCTCGACGGCCGGACCAGCGTTCTGATCCGCGGCCAGGGAACCGAGTTCGACAGTCTCCGCGACTACGTCCCCGGGGACGACACCCGGTCCATCGACTGGCGCGCCACCGCCCGGCAGAGCACCGTCGCCGTACGGACCTGGCGCCCTGAGCGCGACCGCCACATCCTCATCGTGCTCGACACCGGCCGCACGTCGGCTGGTCGCGTGGGCGACGTCCCACGCCTCGACGCGGCCATGGACGCGGCCCTGCTCCTCACCGCACTGGCATCCCGCGCGGGCGACCGCGTGGGCATGCTGGCGTACGACCGTCGCGTCCGAGCCCAGGTCCAGGGCCGGTCCGCCGGCGAGATCCTGCCCGCCATGGTCAACGCGTTCGCTCCGCTGGAGCCCGAGCTCGTGGAGACGGACGCTCGCGGTCTCAGCGCCGCAGCCCTGCAGGGCGCCCCGCGCCGCTCGCTCGTCGTGCTGCTCACCAGCCTCGACGCCGCACCCATCGAGGAGGGGCTGCTCCCCGTCCTCCCTCAGCTCACGCAGAGGCACACGGTGCTTGTGGCGTCGGTCGCCGACCCTCATGTCGAGCAGATGTCCCGCGCCCGGGGCAATGTCGAAGCCGTCTACGACGCGGCGGCGGCCACACAGGCCCAGGCGCAACGCCGACGTACTGCCGAACAGCTTCAGCGTCATGGCGTCACCGTCGTCGACGCCACTCCCGACAAACTCGCTCCCGCTCTCGCAGACGCCTATCTTGCGCTGAAGGCCGCCGGCCGCCTTTAGCGGCAGTGCGGCCGGTACGAGGAGAGGGAACAGAAAGAGACAGACGCAGGGTGCCGAAACCCTGCGTCTGCGTAATGGGTCTTGAACGCAGAAAAGCCCCGCACCATAAGGTGCGGGGCTCTCCCACAATGATTGTTCGGCGGCGTCCTACTCTCCCACAGGGTCCCCCCTGCAGTA